>JAFEBB010000025.1 GCA_018266075.1 Deltaproteobacteria bacterium
GACGCCTGGGCGTGCTCGATGGACGCCTGGGCGTGCTCGATGGACGCCGAGGCGTAGTCGATAAGCGCCTGGGCTTGCGAGCGAACTCCTCGATTGCCACGCGCCAGCTCCTCGGCGAGGGAAGCCCACGACGATGCGGAGCCGCTCCGTAACCCTTGAAAACACCAAGGGCGCCCCAGTCGCCCGGGACGCCCTCGGTTCAGCTCACCTGCTCGACGCTCAGTGGTAGAACGCCTGCGGCAGGTGGAAGTTCGGCTGCTCGCGGTGCATCACCTGGGCGCGGGGCTCCGGCATCTCGCGGCCGAAGCGGGCCTCGGTGCGCTCGAAGTTCGGCGAGTGGCTGCTCTGGGCCTTGTCATTGTTGCCGGCGCCCTCGGGCTTCATCTCCTGCATCTGCTGGGGCGCGAGGTGCAGCTGCTCACCGGAGCCCTTGGCGCTCACTTCCTTGTTCTGCGAGCCGGTGTGCTGCGCCTTGTTCGATGCGCCCTGGCCGTCGTCGCGCGAGGGCTGGGTGGAGCCGAGCACCTCGGCCTGCTTGGCGTTGAAGTGCGGGCGCTCGCCGTCCTTGTTGGCGCGGCCCATCTTGTTCGTGGCGCTCTTGGCCACGGTGGCGCCCGTCTCGCGCTCGGCCGGGTTGTCGCCGGCGCCGAGGTGGATGCCGATGGACTGCTGCTTCTTGTCGGCCTTGTGCTCGCTCTTGCGCTGCACGTCGGCGGAGTCGCCGGTGCGCTCGGAGCCGGCCTCGCCGCCCATGGCCGCCTGCTGGGCCTGGGTCTGCATGTGGATGCGCTCGGTCGGGACCTGGGCGCGCTCGGCGATGCTCGCCGTGCCGTCCTTCGAGGCGCTCGAGCGCGCGATGGCGCCGTGGTTGGAGTGGTTCGGCTGCAGCACGTCGCGCGGATCAGCGAAGGCATTGCCAGCGAACATCCCGCCAGCCAGCGCAGCGGGCACAGCCAGCGACTTCATCCAGCTCTTCATGGGCTTCCCTCCAGGGAGTTGAGTTCGGCAGCACCGAGCGTAAAGCATGCGGCGTTCCAGGCGCGATGTGGGACCGCGTACGCGCCCAGATCACGGGTGCTTGGCTCTTCCGAAACCATTCACGAACGGATCAGAACGCGCGCGTCGGCCCTCGGAAATCCGAGCAGCGCGCGTTTGCTGGCAGCGAACCGCCAGTTCTTTTTCTCGGGAGAGGTGCGACAGCGGCGCACCTCGAAGGCGATCTACGGGGCAGGTGAAGCGCTGGCCTGCGGCGGCGGACGCGAAGGCGCGCGCTTCTCCTTCGGGCTCTTCGCGAGCGTGTCCTTGAGGTACTGGCCGGTGAAGCTGCCGGCGACGCGCGCGACCTCTTCCGGCGTGCCCTGGGCGATGAGCTTTCCGCCGCCGGAGCCGCCCTCAGGGCCGAGGTCGATCACGTGGTCGGCGCTCTTGATCACGTCGAGGTTGTGCTCGATGACCAGCACCGAGTTGCCCGCGTCGACCAGCCGGTTGAGCACCAGCAGGAGCTTGCGGATGTCGTCGAAGTGCAGGCCGGTGGTCGGCTCGTCGAGGATGTAGAGCGTGCGGCCCGTGCCCACGCGCGCGAGCTCGCGGGCGAGCTTGATGCGCTGGGCTTCACCGCCGGACAAGGTCGGCGAGCTCTGGCCGAGGCGGATGTACCCAAGGCCCACGTCGTCGAGCGTCTTCAGCACGCGGACGATGTCGCGGTGAACGGCGAAGTGCTCCATCGCCTCGCGGACGCTCATGTCGAGCACCTCGGCGATGTTCTTGCCCTTGTAGCGCACGCGCAGGGTGGCGTCGTTGAAGCGCTTGCCATGGCAGACGTCGCAGGGCACGAGCACGTCGGCGAGGAAGTGCATCTCCACCAGCTTGTAGCCGTCGCCTTCGCACGCCTCGCAGCGGCCGCCCTTCACGTTGAAGCTGAAGCGGCCCGGCGTGTAGCCGAACGCACGTGCTTCGGGAGTTTGCGCGAACACGTCGCGGACCGAGTCGAAGACCTTGGTGTACGTCGCCGGGTTCGAGCGCGGCGTGCGTCCGATGGGGCGCTGATCGATGTCGATGACCTTGTCCAGGTGCTCGAGGCCGTAGAGCGCCTTGTGCTTGCCCACCGGATCGCGGGAGCCGTGCAGGTGGCGCATCAGGGCAGGGAACAGGATGTCGTTGATGAGCGTGGACTTGCCTGCGCCCGACACGCCCGTCACCGCCACGAAGCCGCCCAGCGGCACATCGACGCTGAAGCCGGTGAGGTTGTTCTCGGCCACGCCCTCGAGGCGCAGCTTGGCCTTGCCTGGCTTGCGGCGCTCGCTCGGCACCGGGATCGCGAGGCGCCCCGAGAGGTAGCCGCCGGTGACCGACGTCTTGTCCTTCATCACCTCCGCGGGCGTGCCCTGGCTGACGACCTGGCCGCCCAATTCGCCGGCGCCGGGACCAAAGTCGATGAGCCAGTCGGCCTCGGCCATGGTCTCCTCGTCGTGCTCCACCACGATGACCGTGTTGCCCAGGTCGCGCAGCTTCTTGAGCGTGCCGAGCAGCTTGCCGTTGTCGCGCTGGTGCAAGCCGATCGAGGGCTCGTCGAGGATGTAGATGACGCCGGTGAGCTCACTGCCCATCTGCGATGCGAGCCGGATGCGCTGGCTCTCGCCGCCGGACAAGGTCGACGCGCCGCGATCGAGCGTGAGATAGCCCAGGCCCACGTCGAGCAGGAACGAGAGCCGGCTGCGGATCTCCTTCACCAGCTCGGTGGAGACGATGGTGTGGCTGTCGCTGAGCTTGAGCCCCGCGAGGAAGCCGATCGCCTCGGCCACCGTCATGCGCGAGAGCTCGACGATCGTGGTTGAGCCCACCTTCACGCAGCGGCTCTCCGGCTTGAGGCGCGCGCCCTGGCACTCGGGGCACGGCTTATCGGAGAAATACTTCATGTAGTACTGCCGCATGCCCTCGCTGGCGGTGTTCTTGAACCGCCGCATGAGCATGTTGACCACGCCCTCCCAGTGCATGCGGTAGCCGTGCACGGTGACGGTCTTGCCCTCGTTGCCCAGCAGCACCGCGTCCTGCTCGCGCTTGGTGAGCTTGTTCCAGGGCTTGTCGAGATCGATGTCGAAGGCGCGCGCCAAATGGTCGACGAGATCCGCCGTCCAGCCTTCGCCGCGCTCCATGCCGCTCGCCCAGGGCTCGATGGCGCCGCGGCGGATCGACAAGCTCGGATCCGGAATGATGAGGTCCGCGTCCATCTCCGGGCGCGTGCCGAGGCCCTGGCATTCCATGCACATGCCCTGGGGCGCGTTGAACGAGAACGACGCCGGCGTGAGCTCGCCAAAGCTCAGGCCGCAGAAGTGACAGGCGTTCAGCTCGCTGAAGACGGTGTCCTTGCTCTTCTCGCCGGTCTCGTCCGTCGCGATGAGCAGGCCCTTGCCCTCGCGCAACGCAGTCTCGACGGAGTCCGTGAGCCGATTGCGAATGTCGGGCTTCACGACCAGGCGGTCGATGACGAGCTCGATGTCGTGCTTGGACTTCTTGTCGAGCTCGAACTTCTCCTCCAGCGAGCGCAGCCGGCCGTCGATGCGCGCGCGGGCGAAGCCACGCTTGAGCGCGTCCTGCAAGATGTCCTTGTGCTCGCCCTTGCGGTTCGACACCAGCGGCGCGAGCAACTGCAGCTTGCTGCCCTCCTTGCGCTTCAAGATCTCCTCGACGATCTGCTGCGCGGTCTGCTTGCCCACCGGCCGGCCGCAGTTGGTGCAGTGCTGCACGCCGAGGTTGGCGTAGAGCACGCGCAGGTAGTCGTGGATCTCGGTGACGGTGCCCACCGTCGAGCGCGGGTTGTTCGAGGCTGCCTTCTGCTCGATGGAGATGGTCGGCGAGAGGCCGCGGAGGGTGTCGTACTTGGGCTTCTCCATCTGCCCGAGGAACTGGCGGGCGTACGCGGAGAGGCTCTCCACGTAGCGGCGCTGGCCCTCGGCGTAGAGGGTGTCGAAGGCGAGCGAGCTCTTGCCCGAGCCGGAGACGCCCGTGAAGACGACCAGCTTCTTCTTCGGGATGTCGAGCGAGATGTTCTTGAGGTTGTGCTCGCGCGCGCCGCGAACGCTGAGGAAGTCGGGTTCCATGGCCGGCTTGTATAACAGACGGCTCCGCACTGAACATCTGTTTATGCGGTCGAGGAGCGAGGGGGCCGGTAAGCGGCCGTGACTGTGCCGGCTTGGACACGATGAGGGCGCAAAAGCACGCTTGGGGTGAGGACGCCTGGCGCCTACTATTCCCGGTCGGGGCGGGCCGGGGAGCACTTCGCCTAGATGGTGGCAGGGCAAAGCGAGGCGACGAGGACGTGGCGTGGAGCGGCGCTTGCCGTCGCATTGCTGGCATGCGGGTGCAGCCGGCAGTTCTCGGCGCCTGCGGTCATTGCGGATGCGGGGCAGCCGCCCACGCTCGAGCAGGCCGTACCCGCGCGCGCCTTCGCAGGCCAGGTGGTGCTGCTTCACGGCGCGCATCTGGCTCCTCGCGCCGATGACAACTCGGTCCGGTTCGGCACTGCGCTGGCCAGCCTCGCGCCGGATGCCGGCGGCGATCCCGACGTCCTTCCTGTCGTCGTTCCGGACCTCGGCGCGGATGCGGCCGACGGCATCGCGGTGACCCTGACCGCCGGCGGCGAGGTGGCGTCGCTCGCGGGTGGTTTCTCGTACCGCGGGCCCGGGCACGTGAGCGCCCTCGACGTCCAGCCAGTGAGCGACCTGTCGCCGCGGCCTGGCGCGTTGGCCGTGGAGGATCCGCTCTTCGCGTACTGGATGGCCCGCTCGAACCAGCTGCTCGTGGACACGAACGGGATCCACGTGGCGGTCGCGCCGCCGCCGGGCTTCGTGCCCACGTCGTCGGACGCGGCCACGACCGCCGAGGGCATTCGCGGCTGGTTCTATGCGCCCGCCGATGGCGGCGGCACCGACGTGGTCGCGATCTTCGTCGGCGATGCGGGCGTGACCGCCTCCACGCAATCGATCGCCGCGGGCACGCAGGTCCGCGGGTTTCCCCAGGCGACGGTGGCGGTGGGGCCGCTGGCGCAGCAGATCGACGGCGCGGTGCCCATTGCGACGACGCAGCCTGTGCTCTGGACGTCGAAGGTCCCGGACCCGACCCTCACCGGCGCGTTCGATCTCGGGGTGGTGCTGGCCAATCCCGATGGCGGCGCGATGGGGCTCCAGGTCTTCCGGCTCGAGGTGGACGCCGGCGTGACGCCCGTGTCGACCGACGACGCGCCGGAGCTGGTGGGGCTCAACGTCCGCGCGGCCTCGCTGGCGCCGGACCTCAGCCAGTGGGACTTCGAGTGCGACGACCCGGCGTTCGTGAACCGCGAGATCCTCATGCGGCACGCGCTGGCCGCGTCGGCGGGGGCGAGCGAGCTCTTCGATCGAACCCATGACGCCACGGGCAAGCTGGTTGCCACGTGGGACGGCGTCTTCTACTCGGCCGATCCGCCGTTTCACCTCGAGGAGGACGACTTCAGCGGCCTGCGCCTCACCGACGCCATCACCGATCCCATCAGCGACTTCAGCCTCGACCTGAACTACGTGTCGTACGTGGGCGCGGTGCACCTCTCGCCGCCGCGCATCTCGTTCTACAACCTCACGGGCATCTTCGGCACCGACGAGCCGCTCGTGGCAGGCATCCAGACCGCCAGCTTCAGCCCGTCGAGCACGCGGGCCGCGGTGGTCACCCACTACCCGGCGGGCGTGGCCGTGGTGGACGCGTCGACGCTGATCTCGGACTCGAGCGCCTCGTTCCTCTCGGGCGCGGAGCCGCTCTCCACCATTCCTGCAGGGGCCATCGGAGATCTGCGCTGGATCGATGACACGCTCGCGTGCGCGACCACGGCCGCGGGCGTGCGGTGCGCGGCTCCCGACGCCTTGCTCCGCAGCGACGCGTGTCCCGTGCTCGGGGGCCAGCTCGAGCCCGCGGCGGGAGTCGAGCTCGCCAGCGATGGTCGCGGCACGCTGCTGGTGGTGAACCGAGCGCAGATCTGGAGCTGCACGCGCGGCGATGGCTGCGCCATGACCTGCACGCCGGCCAGCTTCGATGCACCGCCGAGCACCGGCGTCGGGGCGGTCGAGGTCTCCGAGGATCTGCAAGCCGTCGTGGTGGGCGCGAACGGCGATCAGGGCCCGTCGCTCACGTTGCTGCGCCCGGGAGAAGCAGGCCAGCACGTCGATGTGCCCGGCGAGTCGATGGCAGGGCTGGCGCTCTCACCCGATGGCCGTCGCTGCGTGACGGTGGGGACGCCGGCGCTCGTCGCGGTCGTTGACTTGGATTCGGCGCAGGTCGTGGCGCAGCTCGATGTGCTCGGCGGCAATCCCACCAGCGAGGCCTTCAGCGCGGACGGGCAGCGGCTCTATGTCGGTCTGGACACGCACTTCTTGCTCGAGTTCGACGTCTCGGACTTCGAAGGTGCGAGCGGTCCGGTGCTGCCCAGGCGCTCGGTGCCGACCTCGTTCGAGGTCGATGGAATCCGCTCGCTGCCCACCGGCGGAAAGCTGCTGCTGTTCTCGACCTACAACATCCAGGGCGATCTCCTCTGGGAGGTGCAGTGACTGCGCGCGCGCCGGCCGCCGCGCTGCTGCTCGCGTGCGCGTGCGGCCGGACGTTCTCAGCACCCGGCGCTGGGCCCGACGCGCCAATGCCACCTCCGATCCTTCTGGACGCCCAGCCGCAGCAGGCCTTCGCGGGCGCGGTGGTGGTGTTGCACGGAAGCGGGTGGGGCGCGCTGCCGCAAGACAACATCGTCCGGGTGGGGAATGCGCTCGCCCAGGTCACCGCCGTCGAGGACGACGCGCTGCAGGTGATCATGCCTGCGCTCGGGCCCGTGGCGCAGGACGCGGCCGTGTCGGTGACCGTGGCGGGCCAGACCGGCCACCTCCCGGGCGTGCTGCACTATCGCGGGCCCGGGCATGCGCAGCTCGCGCGGCTCCACCTGGAATCGGATCTCTCGGCGCAGCCTGCAGCGCTCGCGGTGAATGGCAACTGGCTCGCGCTCGCGACGACGCGCCAGGACCAGCTCCAGATCGAGAACTTCACCAGCACCGGGACCGTGCTCAGCACTTATTTCACCGACCCCACGGTCCTGCCGCTTCGTGGCTTTCTCACCAACGGCTCCTGGTGGACGCTCGGGCACCGCGACGTCGACTTCAGCGATCCGGCACAGCTCACTGCTGCCGCGCTGCCGCCGTCGACGCCGCTCGCGCTCCAGACCCCGGAGCTGCCGGGCGTGCGCGTGTGGGACGCCGTGGTGGGCCAACGCGGACCCATTCGCATCGGCGCGGTCGACGACGCCGCCGCGGGGCTGCACGTGGAGGGCGCGGTGGAGACCTCGGCAATCGAGCCGGACAACGCCAGCCCGGGCGCCGACCGCGTGGCGGTGGTGGCTGGTGTCGATGGAGGTCACGAGGTCTCGGTCTTCGAGATCCCGGCGCGGGGCAAGCCCTTGCAGCTCGCGCAGCGGCCGCTCGCGCTTCCTCCCGGGACCGCGCTGGGCCCGGTGGCGCTCACGCCGGATCTGGAGACGCTGCTCGCCCTCGCCCAGACGCCGCTGGTGAGCCAGGTGATGGCGCTCGACCTCTCGCCCGACGCCGGCGCGGCGACGCCGCTCACGCCCTTCATCGACGGCATGGACGCCATCGCCGCGAGCGACACGAACTTCGCGGTGGCCACGGGGCACGGGCTGCCCTACGTGCGCGTCTACGACTACGACGGCGTCTATCGCGAGCTCATCCCGCTGGCGTCGAGCGCCACCGTGATGACCCGCGATTCCCAGCCGCCGTTCCACATCTTCGTGGCCCAGCCGTCGCCGCCGGAGGTGCTGGAGCTCGACTACGCGAACCAGACCGTGCTCCAGACCCTGCCGCTGAGCGCGGGCCTCAACGCCGGCGCGTTCAGTCCGTCGGGCGCGCGCTTCGCGGTCTCCACCTACTTCCCCTGCCAGCTCGCGGTGATGGACTCGGCCTCGATGGAGGTGCCCAGCCGCGGCGGGATGAGCGCCGGTGCGCAGCCGGGTGATGACTCGTCGCAGCCGTTCATTCGGCAGCTCGGCTGGCCCAACGAGAGCTGGGTCTGCGGCACGGTGAACGGCGTGAAGCTCGTCTGCAGCCACGACAACGACTTCTTCTCGCCCGACGCGTGCGTGCTGCCGCTGCCGCAGGCCAGCCAGCCCACCGCGCGGCTCAGCACCCACGGCGACGGCAAGGTCTACGCGTCGGCCGATGCGAGCTCGGTGGTCTGCGATCTGAGCGGCGGTTGTCCCACGCGGTGCTCGCCGACCTTCCTCGATGGCCAGATCGCCGCGAGCGTCGACCTGCTGCAGTTCAGCGCGGACGGGCAGCACGCGCTCGCCACCGACTCCGAGCCGACCTACGTCGCCATCCAGGCGTTCTCGACGGACGCAGGCGCGAGCATCCCGCCGCTCGTGGTGCCAGATGGCGTGGCGTACGGCATCGCCGTCCATCCCTCGCTGCCGCTGGGCGTGGTGGCCGCGCGGCCCGAGTCGCTGCTGGTGAACCTCGACTCGGGACAGGTGGTGGCGCACTTCGACACCGTGCTCGCGCCAGCGCGCAGCGCGGGGTTCAGCCCCGACGGCTCGCGCGTGTACCTGGGCACCGAGCTGGGCGACGTGATCGCCTACGACCTGGCGGGGCTTCAGGACGGCGCCGTTCCCACGCTCCGGCCCGAGGGCGCAGTTCACGCGGGCTTCTCCATCGAGACGATGATCGTCGACCCGACCGGCTCGAGGCTGATTGTCTTTTCTTCGCAGAGCTCGAGCGACGCGCTGTGGGTCGTGGAGTAGTCACGGCACGATCCACTCGGGATGGTTCTCGTCGCGGAGGGAGACGAGGTAGCAGCCCTTGGAGAGCAGCGCCTGGCCCGGCCCGAACGTGAGGTGCGGGTAGTAGGCCGAGAAGTTCTCCAGCCCGGAGAAATGGTCCACGCCCTCGAGCAGGTAGTCGCGCAGGAGGTTGTGCTTCATGTGCATGAAGCCCTCGCTGAGCACGGTGAGCGCGAAGAAGGTCTGGTCCTGAATGCGGCGCACGTCGGGCGTGCTGGGGATGGCGCCGCTGGCGAGCCAGCTCCCCACGCGGCGGAAGCGCACCTCGGCGGAGGACGCGGGCTCGAACGGCTGTGCCACGATGCCCGTCGTGGGTGCGAGCGCGCGTGCAAGCGCGAGGTCGCCGCGCAGCAGCGTGGCCGAGAAGTAGGTCGGCACAGACACGCCCGAACCGAGCGGGCCGAGCTCGTCCGCGTCGAGCCAGATCACGAGCGCATCCGCGCCGAGCTCGCGCGCGCGCCGCGCGATGGCCTCACCGTCCGTCACGCGCGTCGTGGTGAGCCGAACGTCGGTGCCACGTCGGGTGAGGGCATCTGCGAGAGCGTCGGCGCCACGCTCGCTCGCCGCATCTTTCCCGACGACCTGAAGCACGCTCCCCGTGCCGTCTCGCGCCAGCCGCGAAGCGATCGCCGCAGCCTCGACGGCGGTGCCACCCGAGAGGTAGCGCGCGGTGCCTCCGTCGCCGAGCGCGGGTGGGGTGTCGACGTTCGGCATCAAGCAGGGGAGCTGGCGCGCCTGACAGAAGTCGTCGACGGGCTGCCACGAATCGCCGCCGAGCCCGCTCACCAGGGCGAACACGGGCTGCGCGCGGTACTGCGCCTCGAGCTGGCGCCGCCAGCTGTTCGGCGGGCCGTGCAGCTCCCAGACGTGCAGCGCCCAGTCGCCATAGAACTCGGGCCAGCTCGTGATCTGCCGTGATCGGTGATCGACGGCGTTCGCGGTCTTCTGGCGGAAGAACGTCTCCAGCACCTTGAGCATCGCCGCGCGCTCGCTCGCGCGCGTGCCCGGGGTGATCACCGTGGCCAGGTGGATGGTCTTTCCCTCGACGCCCTCCGAGGGCTTCGCCGAGAGCTGCCGCAAATACCCGACCAGCGCCTCGGCATCGGCCTTGGGAAGCTGATAGCGCGGCATGAGCGGATCGAGCGTGTTCCCGGCCGGGTCGACGCCTCGCTCGATGGCGCGAATCAAGGCCGCGTCGGTGTACGGCGGCCGGGCCCGCGACCTGAGCGGCCGCGCGGTCGACAGGAACGGCGCGGCGATCGGCGGGACGACCTTGCGGCCCTCGATGGATCCCATGCCGCTCTGGCCATGACAGGTGGCGCAGCTGAGCTGACGACCGGTGACAGCCACGTCGCCCTCGACCGTGGCCCGCACCGGCGCGCCGGTCGAGAGCAGGCCTGTGCGGTAGAGCCGCTGGCCCGAGTCGGTGCTGCGCGCGGCATGGGCCGTGAGCGAGAACGCGAGGGCGGCCGCGCTAGCGATGAGCGTCGAGTGCATGGAGCTGTCCGGCGAGCTCGTGGGCGGTGAGGAAGCCGTCGATGCGCACCCAGTCCTTGCCGTGAGCGCCGCGGAGGAGGGTGATCGGCCGGTGGTTGCTCTTGTCGCCGCCGTAGGCCTCGAAGGCCGTGAGCAGGCTGCGGATGTCCTGGGTCGCGCCGGTGTAGAAGCGCCAGCGCGCGGGCGCGTGGAAGCGATTTGCGTAGGCCTTGAGCACGTCGGGGCGGTCGTTCTCGGGATCGATCGAGATCGACACCAGCCGCACCGCGCTCGACGGGCCGAGGGTCTGGTCCAGGCCGCTGAACGTCGCGCTCATCACCGGGCAGATGGTGGAGCAGGTGGTGAAGACGAAGTTCACCGCCACCGGCACGTCATCGGGGAGTGCCTGCGCGAGCGACACCTGCTTGCCGTCTTGATCGGTGAGTGTCACCCCGGGGAGCGTGTAGCGGTGCACCGAGCGCAGCGTGTGCGTCGGCGGCGCCTTCTCGTCGTGGTCGGGGCAGGCGTGTGCCGCCTGCGGCAGCGTCATCAGCAAGAGCGGAGTCCAACGGAGCCAGCGCAGCATGGGTCCTCCTCAAGGTGAGCAATGCGAAACGGAAGGCGCGGCGTCCTCGAGCACGGCGAGTGTGGCCGTCGCGATGAACGGCGCCTGCGCCGCGCTCTCGACGCGGAGCGTGAACGGAAACTGCCCCGGCGCGGTGGGCGTGCCCGAGAGGACGCCCGTGGCGTCGAGGGACATGCCGGGCGGGAGCTGACCCGACGCGACCTCCCACTTCGACGCGGTCGCGCCCACCAGGTGAAACGTCTGGTGGTACGGGGCGGCCACGTGGGCGAGCGGGAGCTGCCGCGGCTCGAGTTGCAGCGGCGCGGGCGGCTGGGCCACGAGCGCGGCGTAGGCAGCGGCGACGTCGAGCGCGCCGTGGCCCGAAGTCTGGTCGGGCCCGGGCGCGCCGAGATCGCGCGCGTTGTCGAGCAGCAGGTTCTCGAGGTCCGCGGGCGAGAGCGTGGGCTGTGCGCCGAGGAGAAGCGCGGCGGCACCGGCCACGTGCGGCGCCGAGAACGACGTGCCCGTCACCGACGCGTACTGCGCCACACCGGCGAGCGTGAGATCCGAGGTGAGCACCTGCACGCCCGGCGCGACGAGATCCGGGAACACATCGCCCGTGCACGACGACGGCCCGCGGCTGCTGAACGAGGCCACGCTGCCGCTGCTGTCGAGCGCGCCGATGGAGAACGCGCCTGGATTGTTTGACGGGCTGAGCCCCGTTCCTGCTGCAGGGCCCGCGTTGCCGGCGGAGAACACCACCAGGATGCCCGCGGTGCGCATGGCGTCGAGGTCGGCCTCGAATTCGGGGTCGCACGCGCCGATCGTCGCGCTGCCCCACGAGGCGTTCACGATGTTGGGTGCGTCGTCGGTGGAGGGATCGCCGTCGGGATCGAGGAGCCACTGAAAGGCCTGGTGGACGGTGCTCGCCGTGGTCTGGCCGGAGCTGTCGTAGATGCGCGCGGCGATCCACGTCGCGCCGGGGGCCATGCCGATGGGCGCGCCCGAGGCGTTGCCGCCCACCATCAGGCCCATGGTCTGCGTGCCGTGGCCGATGGTGTCGAACGGCTGCGGGGTGTGGTCGTACGGATCGAACCAGCTGTTCGCCCCGCCGCGGAAGCTGCCCCGGAGGTCGGGGTGCTTCACATCGACACCGGTGTCCATGTTCGCGACGACCACGCCGCTCCCCGTGAGCCCCATGGCCCAGAGCGACGGCGCGCCGGTGCTGCTCAGGTTCCACGCGGGCGCGGTGGGCGCACTGTAGGTCACCTCGGGCACGCGCTGGGGCAGATCGAGCGAGACCCGGGCCACCTCGGGCCGGCGCACCAGCTCGGCGATCATCGAGGCCGGCACGCGTGCGGCGATGGCGTTGGCGACGGGGAGTGGGACCACGTGCTCGGCGCCGCGCACCTGGAGGAGGTCCCTCACGTTCGCCTGCCTCGCGAGCCCACGTGCCGTGAGCGCCGAAGCCAGCGACGCGCGCGAAGCTCGCAGCGCCACGGGCCGATCGTCCGCCTTGAGGTGAATGACGACGGACACCAGCCCCTGGCCCTGGGTGCAAGTCGGGTCCTGGGCCGGCGCCCCGACTTCACACGCGCAGACGGCGCCCAAGAGGAGCGCAGCCAGCGGCGCCGCGAGGGCGCATGAAGGCAGGTGGCGCACCGGTCTACTCAGCGGACCGCCAGGTTCTTCAGCTCGCAGGGTCCAATGGACACGTCCACGTGGTTTCCCGAGCGGACGGCCCTCGTCGGATTCGAGAACAGCACGTAGTAGAGCTTGCCCACCGTGGGCGCGCTGCGCGGACTCGCACGGAGTCCGCCGAGCTTGGTGTCCGCGGGCATCGCCAGGGTCTGGCCGCTGTCGTGATCGGTGAGCGTCGGCTTGATGCCGTCGTGGAAGAGCTGGACCGCGCGCTTCGCGTCGACCACGCGGTACCGGAAATTGACAATATAGCCGCTCGCTGCGAGCTGAACCGAGACAGGCTCGATTCCATACTTCTCGAACGATTGCTTCGGCTTCTTGCCCGCAAGTGCAGAGCTCGACGCGAAGACAATCGACAAAACTGCAAGGATCCGAAGGGCGCTCACGGTGACACCGAGAGGTAGGTGAGCAGTCCGCCGGGCGAGGTGCCCGCGTTGCTCAAGTTGAGGCGGCGGTCGAAGATCGCGATGTTGCCCGCGCTTGCCGGCGTGAGGATGGCATCCATCGTCTTCCCCGCGGGGAGGAAGACGGAGTACTGGTCGCGCGGCGCGGGCGTGAGCGCGCCGTTCGAGGCCGTGACGCTGATGAAGTTTCCGTCCTCGGCGATGACCGACATGTACGGCCCCTGGAGCGTCGGGACCTTTGACTGCAGGCCTGCATTCAAGAAGCGGAGCAGGGTGCGGTGGCCAGCGCTTCCCCCGGCGATGGGCGCCGTGCCGAGCGAGAACGGTCGTCCATTCACCAGGAAGAACTGCGGACGGTAACTGATAGTACTCGTGAGCCAGCCTGCCGGCGGATTGTTGGGCGCGTTCGGATTCGGCCCGAAGGTCCCCGCGGCGATCGCCGCATGAAAGACAGGATCGATTTCGCTGTACAGCAGCGTGGCCTCGCTGTCATACGCCGTCGACGCGTCGTCATAGGCGCGACCGGCGGTCGCGGGCAGCACGCGGAGCGCGCCGTAGAGGCCCATCTGCATTTGGACGGAGGGATGGGTGCCACTTTCATACAAGTAAGTGCCGGCCCTGATGCCGCTCCAGGTGTACACGGTCTCGGTGGGGCTGCCGGGCGCCGCCTCCGCGTTGAATGAGCGCACGCGCGAGGTGTAGTCGCCCGCGGGCCGCGAGCCGGTGCCGGTGACCTGGCCGGTCGACGGATCGATCCACACCGGTGTCATCGTCGCGAGCTGGCCAGGGATCACCACCGACACCGGTTCCAAATACGGCCCGGTCAGCGCGTTCCGCACATGAACCCGGAGGACGGCGCCCTCCGTCGTCGTGAGGCCCGGGCCTGGCACCGTCGGTGTATTGCAAGTCGCGAAGCCGGGCGTGCAGCTCGACCAACCCCACATGGTGACGGCTGCGGGATTGTTGAATGTATTGGCTGGAATCTGGAAGGCCTGCGCCTCGAGGTAGATGTCGGTGGTGATCACCGGCGACGCGTTGGCCGAGGCGCCCTTGCTGGGCGACTGTTGATCCTTCGTGCAGCTGCCGAGGATGGTGAGCGCCGAGATCAGCGAGACGATGTGAAGGCGAGCGAGTCTCATGGGTGGGTCTCCTGACTACGGAATGGCCACGCTCACCGGCACGACCAGGGCCATGGTCGCCATGCCGCCGATGAAGATGTTGTTGGTGGTGAGCTCGCGCTCCGCGTGCGAGTGCCACATGAACGCGATCCCGCCGAAGACGTTGAGTTGCGCGTTCTGCGCCGGCTCGACCGGAGGCAGATCTCCGGGGACGCCCAGGTACGGCGTACCGCCCCACTCGCCGCCCGAGCCCACGCCGAACGTCAGGTCGCTCTGCGAGGGCAGCGAGACCGGTATCTCCTTGTTGTGATCCGGGCAGTACTCATGAGTGACGGGATCGAAGTCGCTACCGGGCGCGGCATTACAACTGTGAGGGTTGATGTCCTGTGTGCCGTAGACGTCCCAGCCGAGCTTGGCGCCCGTCCACGGCCCCCAGATGGCGTCGACGGTCTCACCGGGAACCGTGGTGGTCGTGTAGTCGGAGACCGCGAGGTCGGCGGAGGCGCTTGCGCTGGTCTTCAGGAGCCGCGCGTCGCGCGCGATGATCACGTGGTTCTGGCCGTGCGTGTGGTACGGGTGGAAGTCCACACCGCCAGCGACCCAGCGGATGAGAACGCGATCGCCGGGGTGGAACATCGGCGCGCAGTTGTAGGGTTGCGTGGGGAACATGGGGTCGCCGGCGTCGGAGAGCGTGTCCGGGAAGTTGCGACCATTCACGAACCAGTCGGTCGGGTGCCGCTTGGTCATGTCGATGCCCGAGAGATCACACGCGGCGCTCGACGGGCCACAGTGAAATGCGACCTGCTTGTGAATATCGGGGTCGGCCTCGGAGACCAGGAAGAGGAACTCCTGATCAAAGAGCGTCGAGGCGTCGTCGTATGCCTGCTGCGCGGCCACGGCGCCGGCGACGCGCGGGCGGACGATGATCGCGCCCATCAACCCCATCTCCACCTCGAGGTCGGAGCGCGAGCCGCTGAAGTAGGTGAAGGTGCCCGGCGACGTGGCGCGGAATCGATACGTGACCGTTCCCGTGGTCTGACCGGGAGGCGCTGCGGGCACTTCCTGCGTGAGCAAGCCGGCGCTGCCCCCGGTTGCCGTCGCGTTCAGGCCCGGGAAGATCATCGAGACGGGAACCGGCAATTGATTGTGAAGTGTGATGGTGACCGTGTCGCCCTGGTTCACGATCATGGTGGGGCCGGGGTACTGCATGCGGCCCGCGCCGAGGGCGTAGCCCCACATCCACATGCTGTCGCCGTCGGAGGTGCTGATCTCGTCGGCACGGGCGGTGACGTCGAAGGTCGGCCCGGCAGCGCCCGCCACGCGTGCGTGCGCGGGAGCGGAAGGGAGGGCCCAGAGGGCAATCGCGATCAAGACAGTGTTGAGCGTGCGTTTCATGGTCATTTCCTCAAATCACCACGATCTCGGTCATCATTCCGCCGTAGTCCTCGTCGCCGTTGCTGAGGCGATTGAGGTTGGTCGTGTAGATGAAGTAGGTGCCGGGCGGGACGCCGGTGGTGTCGAGCAGCACGTCCACGCCCTCGCCGCCGGACAGTGTGAAAGAGCTGGTGGCGTACGAGGTGTTCGTGCCCGTCGGCCCGCGCAGGAGTTGGGCGCCCTGGCCTACGATGCGCATGGGAATCCCGAGGACGGTCACCGTGTAGAACGCCTCGGTCTCCAGACTGCTCACATGAAGCAGCAGCTTCTGCCCGTGCGGAATGGGGATGGCCGTGCGGTTGCCCTGGGCGTCGACCTGGAACGGCAGCGCGGGCAGCTTCTGCGACGGCGCGTTCTCCGAGTTCAACAGTACGCCCGGGTTCACGGTATCCGGATACCCACGACCATTGAACATCGTGTACGTGTCGTTCATGTTGGCAAAGTTGACCTTCTGATACGTGTGATCGGCGAGGTGGAAGACGGGGTCGAAGCCGGTCTCTTGCAGGAAGTAGGTGAGGTCGTAGCCCGTGGAGCCACACATGGCGTCACCCGGGGTCGGGCAATCGTCATAGGCGAACTTCTGATACTGGCGACCCTGGTAGGTCAGGCTCGTCCCGTCCTGCGCGGGCAGGATATAGAGGGTGCCGAGCATGCCCATCTGCATGTGCTCCGCGGCCTCCACGTGGCAGTGCCACATGTAGGTCCCCGGGTTTTTGTTGTCGTAGAAGTAGGTGAGGCTGGAGCCGAGGTTGATGCCGAACGAGGCCATCGGCTCGCCGTCGAACACGGAGCCCGCGTTCGGGAACCCGTGGTAGTGGATGGTGTGCGCATCCGTGAGGTCGGGCCGCTCGCGGAAGCCGGTATTCGTGAGCGTGAGGTAGAGCCGCTGGCCCTCGCGCGCAAAGAGGGTGGGCGCCGAGAACTCGGCAGAGCCGGTGAGCGTCCCGTCGTCGGGATTGAACCAGTACGCCGAGCTCATGATCTTGCTCTCGGGCGCGTTGGTGACGTCGTGAAATCCAAAGATGAAGATGTCGTTGCCGTCGGCCATGTTCACGTGGCCGTCGCCGCAGGTGACGGAGCGGCAGACCACCGTGGGATCCGTGGTCTCGCCCGACGGCTCTCCCGTGACCGGGTCGAGCTTCACCTTGCAAGTATCAAAGAAGCTCGGGTCGTCGGGGTTCTTGCAGCCCGGGTCGGTGGAGAGCGCCGGGTTCTTGGGATCCAGCGTGCACGGTCCCTGGCCGCAGGCTCCGCCCGTGGCGTTCTGGGTGAGCAGCGGTGCGGGGCACTGCAGATAGACGCCCGCGTTTGCTCTCGACGCCAGGAGCAAGCCACAGAGCCCCACGGTGAACCTTCCAACCAGTCGAAGTTGTGAGTTCATGATTTACCTGCTCCCGAGAGTCGGCCGGGTGACCGGGATTGCGTAGGGGCCGGGGAAGATGCTCGAGCCCTGCAGCGCGCCGATGTCCACCGGGTCGGCGCGGGTGTTGCCCGCGTAGTCGGTCGCGGTGCCGGGCGGGATGTGGCTGCCGGCGCCGAGCGCCGATGAGCCAGGCCCGATTCCGTAGTCGCTCAGGATGCCGTGGGGCGTGAAGGTGGCGACCACGTAGTTGCCGAGCGCCGCGCCTGCGGAGGTTGCCGAGTAGGTATTGAAGTAACTCGATAGAAAATTGGGGTCCGAGCCGATTGGGTTGGTCGGGTTCGCGGTCGCGCCGACGCCGTCGGTGAGCACCGAGTACGAGGGTGAGAGGGTTTGCGGCGTGGGCGTCGTGGGCGTGTTGCTGTTCGGGTACACGCCCAGGTCCCAGTAGGTGCGGCCCGGCGTGGGCAGGAGCGCGCCCAGCCCCTGGTTGGCGGTGGCATCCCAGTAGAAGGAGCGGTTCTGCCAGACGATGTCGTCGACCATCATCGGGTTGCCGAAGGGCGCGCAGATGGGGTCGGCCGGCGCGGTTGCACAGTACGAACCGGTCGCGGTCATCGCGAGGTAGAGCGTGGTGGAGTGGCCGGCGGTGGCGATGCCTGCCACCTGGGGCACGGAGTTCACCAGGCCGCCGCCGTTCTGACCCTCGGGCAGCGGGCACACCTGGCCCACGGGGCTGTTCTCGGTGCAGGTGCCGAAGGCGTCGGAGCCGGTGGCGGTGCTGTCGTTGTGCGCCACCGTGTCGCCGATGATGTTGGCCTTGATGGCGTCGTCGAGCGAGATGCCGCCGCCGGTGTCGGCGCTCGAGTTATTGACAATGATGTTGTTGAGGATGTCGATTTGGTACCACTGGGTGGGATCGGTGGGGTTGTTGCTCACGTCCTGGCCGTTGAAGTGCAGGGCGCGGACACCTGCGCCGTCGTCGCCGGCCTTGTTGCCCTGGATGAGGTTGTTCTCGATGCGCACCGAGCCGGCGCCCAGGCTCAGCGCCGCACCGCCCACCGGGTCTTCGCCGGCGATGTGGATGCCTCCGCCCTCGTCCGTCGACTCGTTGGAGTAGATCAGGTTGTTGGCGATCAGGCCGTTCTGGCTCAGGCCGAAGTGTCCAATGCCGCCGCCGTAGTTGGCCGAGAAGTTGCCGCAGATGAGGTTGGAGGTGACTTGATAGTTGTCACTTCCGGCGAAGAGGGCGATGCCGCCGCCGCCGAAGAAGATGCTCCCGTTGTTGGCGATGTGGTTGTGATCGATGACGAGGTTGGGGTTGAAGCTGCTTCCCGTGGGATTGCCCGGGCCGATGAGCGCGTTCTCGCCCACGCGGATGCCGCCGCCGATGCTGCCCTGGTTCTGGTAGATGTCGTCGTTGGTGATCTGAAGGTTGTTGACGAATCCATTCAACAGTATCGCGCCGGCGCGCTCGTTGGCGCCGCGGAACCCGATGCCGTCGATGCGGGCCTGGGCGCCGGGGGCGAAGAAGCTGCTCACCCCGCCGGTGGTCGGGCCGCAGCTCGGCGAGGTGCCGCAGCCAGCAACCAGGATCCCCGCGCCTTCCTCGAGTGTGAAGTCGGAGGCCTGGTTGGGGACGAGCCCGATGGCGCCGTTGGTGATGAGCGTCTGGATTTCAGCGAACTGCGCTTGCTTGAGCGGGAAGTTCGACTGCGTTGCAGCGGCGTCGAAGGTGGTGACGACGGCGCCCTTGCCCTGCAGGGTGAGCGGCTTCCAGAGGTTCACGTTCTCCTGGTAGGTGCCGGGCTCGAGCACCACGATCGCGCCGGGCGGGGCCGCGTCGATGGCGGGCTGGATGACGCCGCACGCGAGGCCCACGCAGTTCGCCGCCGGCGGGTGGACGTCGATGACGGGCACGTTCGGGCTCGAGATATGAAGTGTCACGCCGACGGTGCTCTTCTTCCCGTTGTCGCCGCGGGTGACCTCGAGCTGGCCGGAGAGGCCGTTCGGGATGCGCGCCAGGATGGTGCGGCCGTCGGCGGCCCAGGTGACGTTGCCCGCGGGCAGTGCGGTGCCACCCACGCTCACCGTGCCCGAGGAGCTGAAGCCATGGTCGAGGGTGACGGTGGTGGGGCTGTTGGGATCGTTCGGGTCGAAGTTCGGGTTGGGCCCGGTGATCGTCCCCGAGGACATGATCGTAATATTGAATCCACCCGAGACTTGCGGAATCACCACATCGCTGACCTGCTGAATCTCCGGCGTGCCGTCGAGGAAGTCGCAGTTGAGGGGAATCGGATTCTCGGCGAACGCGCCCGAGGGCAGGACGATGGTGTCGATGAACGTGGTCTTTCCTGAATAGAACTCCCAGTTCTCTACAATTGCGGCTTCCGGTGTGTACGCGGGGTTGAACTGAGGATCAGTGATGTACTGGCCGCGGGTGGGCGAGTTGGGTCGGGTGTCGAGGATGGGCCCCGGGTCATTGGGGAGCACGCTGTACATCGCGAGCGTCAGGCCGAGCGGAATCGGAGGGACGATGTCGTAGTTGGCAGGAACCAGGCCGTCGAAGTGGCCCCACTGGTCGGTGTAGTAGCGGCCAATCTCGACGCCCGCGTAGTCCTTGATGGCCACGGGGATGTTGGGCACGCCGAAGTTGCCGCTGGCGTTGGGGCTGGCCGGGTTGAACTCGAGCTGCAGGTCGTTCCAGACCGTGCCCCACATGCGCGCGGCCTTGGGCACCCAGGTGAAGAGGTTGAAGTCCACCTCGGGGTTCGCGCCCGGATTCAGTGCGATGTACTTGAGGTCGCACGCTGCGGCGGTGGGGTTGGTCCAGGTGTCGTTCACCCAGCCGCCCGGGAAGAGCGTCTGGTTCTGCTGATCCGGGAACCACCGGAGGTACGGCGGTACTGGATAGGTGGCCCCCACGCACGGCGGCGTCTGGGTGAGGAAGGGGTACTTGGGATCGCCGACGTCGATGTCGCGGTCGCCCCAGGCGATGACTTGATAGCCGGGCGGCGGCGTGACTTGTACAATATAGTCGCCGGGCGGGATGGGGCTGCCGTCGGGCATGGTCTGGAACCAGAAGGTGCCGTCCATCACGCCCGGGCGAATCTGGTCCCAGTTGTAGAAGGTCTCCGCGCACGACGGGATGGCGAAGCCGTTCACGATCTCCGGATTGGGCCAGAGCAGCGGGCCCTGCGTGGCGGTGCCCTGGCTGCCCACGCAGCCGGTGGGCTGGTTGTCGTCCCAGCTGTCGGTGGTGGTGGTGAGCGGGAATCCTGCGGTGTCGTCGAGGACCCAGTAGTTGGCCTCGGGTGTGCCGGTCACGAAGTCCTGCCGCGCGTGGTGCAAGGTGACGGTGACGCGCGGGACGTTGGGCTCCCACGGATCGAGCGCGCTGGTGGAGGGATCCTCTTCCGTACGGGTGAGGGCGTAGTTGACGATTCCATGAATGCCGCCGTTCTCACCGGGCGCCCAGGGGGCTTTCCCGAAGTCGATGCGGTTGGTCATGTCCTGGTAGGTGGTCATCGCCTGGGTGACCGAATCCAGGCCGAGCTGGGTCCGGAACTCGTTCCCGTCGGGCTGGAGCTGGGGGTTGATGCCCTGATCGCCGAGCGGGGTGGGCGGGAGCGGGCCGCCGTTGTCCACGTAGGCGGTCATGCCGGTGGCCTTGTTCCGGCCGAGATCGACGTCTGCCACGATGAACCGCCACCAAGGGAAGACCTGGGGGAAGAGGAAGTTGCCGTCGCCGTCGGTCTGGGTGCTCCCGTAGAGCGAGCCGTCCGTGTAGTGCAGGTTGACGGGTACGCCCGAGACGCCCGGCTCGCCGCTGTCGTGGAACCCGTTCTGGTTCAGGTCGCTGAAGACGGAGCCCTGGTAGGTGCCGAACCACCGGAAGATTGAAATCGGCCCGAGCGCCTGGGTCTGGCCCGGGGTCACGTTCACGATCCGGTAATCGATAATGGCGTTGATCTGCTTATCGAAGAAGGCAAGTTGATAGGTGCCGGGCACGAGCCCGTCGATCTCGAACGCGCCGGTCGCAGGATCGGCCGGCGCCGCATAGATGAGCTCGTCATTTCCATTGAAGTTGTTGACGGCCACGTACGCGTTGGGCACCGGCAGGCCCGGGTTCAGACCGGCCTGCAGCGGCGGGTGCATGTCGTGGACCCACGTGACCTGGCCGGTGATGTTCCCCAGCGCCGCGTGGGTGGGGTTGGGAACGCTGGCGAGGTTGTTCTGCGGCCGCGCGAACCCGTAGAAGACGAGCCAGTTCAGCTGGCCGAGGTTGATGTTGTAGCGGGGCTCGGTGGCGCGGACCCAGGCGTCGTTCCGGCGCGTGCCCTCGAGCGTGCCGGTGAGCAGCCAGTTCGGGTCGTTTCCCGGCGGGATGGGCTCGATGGAGTACTTGTTGGAGGTGAGGTAGCGCACCACGGCTTCGCCCGCTTGCAGCGGGGTGAGCGTGTACGGGTCGATGCAGTTGGCCTGCTCATACGGCGTGTACGAGGCGACCAGCTTGGTGGTGCCCGGGCAGGTCCAGAGGTTTCCGTCGCCCAGGAAGGCCACCACCGGCAGCCCGCTCGACGGGTCGCGCTGGAAGATGGGCTGCTGCTCCTGCGTGAGCGCCGTCAGCGGCGAGGAGCAGGTGACGTTGCCCTGGCCGTCCTGGGTTCCGGCGGCGGGCCGGCCGTCGGGCATGGTGCAGGCGTACTGATACGTCGTGCCCAGCGGGTTGCCGAACGCGTCCTGGAGGATGGCGCCGATGGGATCGGTCAGCAGCAGCGCGAAGCCGGGCAGGCCGTGCTCCGAAGGTTGGTCATAGGCGGCGTTGAGCGGCTGGTTGTCCTCGAAGACCAGCGCGGTGATCTGCGCCGTGGGCACCGGGAACGGGTGCACGATCACCGTCACCTGCGTCTGGCCCGGGGCGATGCCGCGGCCGCTCATCGTATAGCCAGTCTGCGCGGGCCCGGGCGTTCCGCCAGGCGAGGTGTGCCACGGCAGCACCGACACGAAGTGCCGCTGCGCCGGGTCGAAGCCCGGACAGCTGCACGCATCCAGCGTGAACGACGACGCGCCCGTTCCTGCGAGCGGCACGTCGGTGGGCGGGAAGGTGTCGGCGTTGTTGGCCGGCGCGGTGTCGCCTGCGCAGAGCGTGGGCGCGTGGCTGTGGTGGATGTTCACGCCCAGCGAGTAGCTGGGGTTGCCGGGCACCGCGCCGAGCGGTGCATCGGGATTCTTCTGGCCCGGCGTGGCGCCGTAGGAGTTGTCGAGCTCCACCAGCCAGCGGAAGCCATTGGTGATGGGGTGGCCTTGATCGTCCTGGACGATGACGTCGACACCGGTGCCGGGGATGCAGCCCACCCCGCCGTCCGGGAGTACGCCGCCGTCGAGGCCGGTGGTGCCCGTCGAGGTGCCTCCGGTGCTGCCCGCCGCGGTCCCCGTGCTGCCGGATGCGGCGCTGGTCCCGGTGCTTCCCGCGCTGGAGCCGGTGGTGCCACCGTTGCTCGCGCCGGTGGATCCGGTGCCGCTGGAGCCGGCCGTGCCGACGGACCCGCTCCCACCGCCCGAGCTGCCGGACGCACCCGCCGCATTCCGACCGCCGCCGTCGCGGTGATCGTCGCCATCGTTGTCGCCGTCGCCACCTGGGTGATGGTGATGGCAGCCGGTCTCAGCGAACGCGAGCGCTCCCAGGAGCAGCACGCTGAGGCGCAAGGTCTTCGTGTTCATCCGAAGCTCCTCCAAGCATCCCGATGACGATGGGCTCGCACCGCTGGGCGGAGGCCGAGCGGGCGAGCGCCAGAAGGTTTCGAATGGATCTTCCCGGCCACAACCCGTCCTCCGGGATGAGCCAACTTCTCCAGGCTGAGCGCCGAGAGCCGCGGGCCATGCGTCTGCGCAGCGGGGGATGCGGTAGAATCGACAGCCACCTGCACCGGGAGCGGCATGCACCCAGCGCGGCAGTTCGCCAGCGGTCTCGCGTGGGGCGCCCTGGTGACGGCGCTCGCGGCGTGCAGCAGCTCCCCCGGCGCCACCTGCAAGCCTTGCGACGCAAACGGCTCGTGCCACGTCGGCGGCGAGACCTGCGTCGACGGCTACTGCGCCACCCCGGGCTTCGACGTCACCCGCTGTCCGCCTCTGGGCACCAGCTCGAGCGCGTCGTCGAGCGGGCAGGGCGCCAGCTCCGGCTCCGGGATGGCATCCAGCGCGAGCACCTCCAGCAGCTCGAGCTCCAGCAGCTCGGGCGGGAGCGGTTCGAGCGCCTCGTCCTCCTCTGGCAGCACGTCGTCGTCGTCGTCGACCAGCAGCAGCTCGAGCTCGGCAACCTCCAGCTCCAGCAGCGCGGCGTCGACGGCGAGCAGCTCCAGCGGCGCGAGCGCGTCCAGCGGCAGCTCCAGCGCGACCGGCACCTGCGGCAGCGGCGGCAGCAGCACGGGCGGCTCGGGATCGACGGGCACGGTGGAGATGGGGGTGACCACGCTGCTCAGCACCGTCGACTCCAACACCACGACGATTGAGGCGCAGTCGGCGATCGCGCCCGCGACGGGGACCGTGGTGAGCCTCAGCCTCTACATCGCGGCCACCTCGACCGGGCCCGACAGCATCGAGCTCGGCCTCTACACGGATGATGGCGGCGTGCCCGAGGCGCTCATCGCGAGCACGGCCTCGGTCGTCGACCCGCCCGCAGGCGCGTGGCTCACGCTGCCCGTGCCCGCGGTCACCGTCAGTGCAGGCACGCCCTACTGGCTGGCTTATGAGGTCAGCGGGCCCTCGGTGAACTACCTCACCGATTCCGTCTCCGGGGTCGCGGTGTGCAGCACCTTCCTCGCGTCGTACGGCACCATGCCGGCGCAGTTCCCCGGCCCGGCCGATTGCAGCGGCTTCCCCTGGTCGTTCTACGCGACCATCCAGCCCTGAGCTTCGCGGTTGCGCCGTCGATTCATTCGACAATCCATTGAGATGAATCCAAGTCGGTACTCATGAGTTCCGTCCGGGGCTTGCGCACCTGGCGGGACTCTGTGTTATCTGCGCGCCCCTTCAACGCCTTTGTAGAGGATTCGATGCGCACCGTCCGTTTCGCTCTGCTTCCGATGATGGCCGCGCTCGTGCTGCACGGCTGCAGCTGCAACTCCAAGAAGCCCGCGGTCGCGCATCCGAAGGGCCTGGGCGAAGCCTGCACCGGCAACTCGCAGTGCGAGAGCACGCTCTGCGGCGCGGTTCCCGGCGTGGACGGCGGCCTGGGCGGCGCGAGCACGGTGTGCCTCGAGGTCTGCAACGCCACGGTGAGCTGCCCCAAGAACGACGTCTGCGTGGACGCCAACCAGCAGCTCGACGGCAGCGAGGCGTTCGCCTGCGAGCCGGACGAGGGCAAGCTCTGCCAGCCCTGCACCGCGGACGCCCAGTGCGGCTACGCCGGCGACGCGTGCGTGCGCTTCGGCGGCAGCGGCTCGTGCGCGCGGGACTGCAGCGGCGACGGCAAGTGCCCGCTCGGCTACGCCTGCCAGGACGCGTATCGATTGAACGGCAACGCCGTCTCCAAGCAGTGCGTGCCCGTGTCCGGCACCTGCGGCTGCACGCCGGCCAATGCGGGCCTCACGCGCTCGTGCAGCAAGAGCAATACGTTTGGAACGTGCACCGGCGTGGAGACCTGCGATCCCTCGCAGGCCGGCGGCTGGGTGGGCTGCGACGCGCGCACGCCCGCGGCCGAGGTGTGCAACGGCATCGACGACGACTGCAACGGCCAGGTCGACGACGGCCTGGGCACCGTGACCTGCGGCGACGGTCCGTGCCAGGTGACGGTGCAGTCGTGCGTGGACGGCGGCGCGGTGATCTGCGAGCCCGACATGTCCAAGGCGACCGCCGAGATCTGCGACGGCATCGACAACAACTGCAACGGCCAGGTCGACGAGGGCTTCGTCTCCAGCAGCGACCCGCAGAACTGCGGCGCTTGCGGCCACGCCTGCTCCACCAACCACGACACGCCGAGCTGCGTGGGCGGCACCTGCGAGGTGAGCTGCGACGACGGCTACATGGACTGCGACCAGGACGCGGGCTCTGGCTGCGAGGTCCACACCGCGGTCGACCCGAACAACTGCGGCGGGTGCGGCGTGACCTGCAGCTTCGCCAACGCGACCGGCACCTGCTCGGACGGCGGCTGCGTGATGAACTGCCTCAACGGCTACGCCGACGCGAACCACGACCCGGCCGACGGCTGCGAGTGCCACGGCACGCTCGGTGCGCAGGACCTGCCCGACACCGACTTCACCGACGCGAACTGCGACGGCATCGACGGCGAGATCGCGAACGCGGTCTTCGTGGACAAGCAGTCCGGCGACGATGTCAACGGCGACGGCGGCATGGACCACCCCTTCAAGACCGTGCAGAAGGGCCTCGACTCCGCGCGCGACCTGGGCAAGCGCGACGTGTACCTCTCCGAGGGCACCTACAGCTCCACGGCCACGGTCGAGCTGCACGACGGCATCGGCCTCTACGGTGGCTACCAGGCCAGCAATGGCTGGACACGCTCGCTCACCGCGACCACGACGCTCTCCGGCTCGGTGACGCCGCTCGAGGGCCAGAACGTGACCGACGTGACCGTGCAGCTGGTGACCGTCTTCGGCCAGGCGGCGTCGGGCTCGGGCAGCTCGGCGATCGCGGTGAAGATCGAAGACTCGACGAACGTGGTGCTCGACCACGTGAGCGTGCAGGCCGGCACCGGGGCCGATGGCCAGGACGGCTCGCAGGGCGCTCAGGGCGCGGGCGGCGGGCAGGGCGGCGACGGCGAGCAGGGCATTGCCGACGACCCAGTCTTGGATCCGAGCAACAACGACTACAACTACTTCGCTTGCAACAACTGCGCGGGGCCGTTCGTTACTCATACGTACAGTTGCAGCTCGCCCCAGGGCGGCGCCGCGGGTCAGAACGCGAGCTGCCCGGCTGCCAACGGCGGCGTCGGCGGCAACGCGGGTTGGTCGTCTGCCTCTGGAGCAGTTGGTAACGCGTCGCCTGCAGGCGTGGCTGGCGGCACGGTGGTCGTGAGTGGCCGCGGCGACGTCGTTGCACCCACGAGCGCCAACGGACATGACGGCGCGACGGCGACGGCCCCGGCCGACGGCGCCGGCGGTGCGAACTTCGGCAGCATTTCGATCGCCGGTTATGTCCCCTCGGATGGCCTCGCGGGCAGCCAGGGCAACCCCGGGCAGGGAGGCGGTGGTGGCGGTGGCGGCGGTGGCGGCGTGAGTGGCTGCCAGAGCTGGGGCGGCGGTGGCGGCGGCGGCGGCGCGGGCGGCTGCGGCGGACAGCCGGGCACGCCAGGCCACGGCGGCGGCGCGTCGATTGGCCTCTGGCTCGCGAACTCGCAGGTGAACGCGATCGCGTCCACGTTCGCGTCGGGCCACGGCGGCAAGGGCGGCGCGGGCGGCGCGGGAGGTGCGGGCGGTCCGGGCGCAGGCGGCGGCAGCAGCCCCTACGGCGGTCCGAACGATCAGGATGACGGCAGCCTCGGCGGCGTCGGCGGTCACGGCGGCGACGGCGCTCCTGGCGCACGCGCCGGCGGCGGCGGAGGCGGCCCGTCGATCGCGGTGGCCACGTTCAGCTCGCAGTTCACGCCCGATTCGAACAGCCACGCCACGCCCGGCGCCGGCGGCCAGGGCGGCGCGGGCGGAAGCGCCGCCGACGGCCAGAGCATCGACGTGATGGAGCAGTGAGCGGGCTCCAGGGTTCTTTCTAAAAGTGTCGTGCAGTCGATCCGTGACGCGTGTCACGTGCTAAAAGCCTGCGCCATTTCCCTCTCGAGGACCTTTCCCATGAAGAAGCTGATTGGCATTGCCGCGGTGGCGCTCCTGGCCGCGGGCTGCTCGGGCTCCGACAACGGCAGCTCCGGCAGCACCACCACGACCACCGGCACCACCAGCCACACCACCAGCACCGGCGGGAACACCACCGGCTCCAGCACCGGCACCACCGCGAGCAACACCAGCGGCACCACTGGCTCCAGCACCGGCACCACCGCGAGCAACACCGGCGGCACGTCGGCCAGCGGCACGGCCACCAACGGCACGTCGGCGAGCGGCACGGCCACCAACGGCACCGGCACCACCGGCGGCGGCGACAACGTCACCGGCACGCTCGGCTTCACCGTGGGCAAGACGATCGCGCTCGATTTCTTCAAGTACCCGGACGGCGGCGGCGCGGACAACACCGTGGCCGAGATCGACATGACCGACGACGCCACCGACAGCTGCTCCGACGACTACGCGCTTCCGGACGGCGGCGCGCCGGCGGCCGAGCACTACTGGCTCTCGATGCGCGCCCACGACCCGAACGGCGTGACCGCGGGCACCGCGTACCAGTCGCTCAGTGTGGGCCAGTGGAACAACGGCCTCGCCGACGGTGGCGGCACGCCGGCCACCAACCTCCAGGCGGTCTACTACAACCTCGACACCGGCGATGTGTACGTGGCCGTGAACGGCACCGCGACCTTCAACCAGGACGCCTCGCAGAACCCCACCATCAGCTTCCAGCTGACCATGGGCAAGGCGAACACCTCGGTGACCCCGCCCACCGTCTCCGCGGCCGGCACCAGCCAGCTCACCGGCGCGGGCACCGCGGCCTGCGCCATTGGCCTCATCGAGTCCGGCCCCTGATTTCGTCCCAGCGTTGAGGATGGGGCCCGGCTGCCGCGAGGCGCCGGGCCTCGTCGTCTTCAGGCGGCCCGCCAGATCACCTCGAGCACGCACACGGGCGGCTCGTGCTTGACCAGCGAGACCTTCGGCTCGGGCGCGCCGATCATCTCCGCCGCGGACTGCAGCGTGCCCGCCCAGTAGCCGGGCATGCCGATGGCGTCGCGGAAGGTGACCCTGAACTGGTTGGGCGCGAGCTCCACCACCTCGGGCTCGCAGAAGTTGTTCACCGTGCGGTAGTTGCGCGCGAGGCGGTGCATCGAGCGCCGCGGGCCGATGAGCTTCAAGATGGCCATGGTCGCCTTGCCGATGGCAGTGTCCTTGAAGCCGTCGAGGGCGAGCGCGCCGATGCGTCGGTGGCGCTCGTCGATGGGCAGCTCGGAGAAGATCTCGGCCGCGGCGGCGTCGACCCAGCGGGCCCAGGTCGTCGCGGGCACGGCACCGGTGGGGGGCTTGTCCACGTCGAGGCCGACGGCGAGCAGCCGGGCCTTGAGCGCGGGCGTGAGGCTTCCGCGCAGCCCATGGAGCAGCGACTCGACCGAGGCCTCGAAGGCGACGCGCGTGTCCGCCATGGCCCGAGGATACGGCAGAACCGCTGGCCACCGATGGCGAGTCTCTCCGGGCGCCGCGCGAGGCGGGCCGCGGCTGCTTTGAACACCAACCGATCTCCGGAGACTTCGAGGTCGCTCGCTACGCGATCACCTGCTCCGGCGAGTCGGGGTTGACCATCGCGGCGCCCACGCGCATCGCGAGCGCCATGATGGTCATCGTGGGGTTGAAGCCGCTGGAGGTGGGGAACAAGCAGCCGTCGGCGCCGAAGAGGTTGCCCACGTCGTGGAAGCGGCCGTTCGCGTCGGTGACGCTCGTGGTGGGGTCGGTGCCCAAGCGCAGCGTGCCCATGATGTGCTGCGACGTGGGCAGGCCGTCGAAGTTCGGCGCCACCGTGGCCCAGCGCGCGCCCGCGGCGCCGAGCAGCTCCAGCATCTTCGGCGCGTAGAAGTCGCTCGCGTTCAGCTCGAACGCGTGGCTCGCGTAGGTGATGCGCGGCACGGGAAGGCCGTCGAGGTCCTTCACGGCGGGATCGAGGTCCACCCGGTTTCCGGGCTGCGGCGCGTCCTCGGCCTGCATGCACATGGCGATGATGCGATCGCGCAGCGGGCTCTGGCGCATGAGCTTCTTGAAGAGCGGGCCCGAGAACTTGTTGAGCGCGGTGAGCACCTGGATCGCGTACTCGGCCTCGCCGACCGGACCCTCGCTGCCCGAGAGCTCCACGATGCCGCCGAGCGGCTTGTTGTCCGGATCGGTGGCGTCGCCGCGGAAGTCGGCGAAGCCGTGCGTCACCGTGCGCCCGCGATGGCCGTGCAGGCGCTCTTCGAAGAGGCCGATCACGTTGGTCTGGTAGTGGAACGTGAGGTTCCGACCAACCTGGCCGCTCGAGTTGCCCACGCCCGGGCCCGTCGGGTCGGACAAGAGGCAGAGCCGCGCGTCCTCGATCGGGCTGGCCGCGAGCACGTAGCGATCGGCGCGGTAGCTCACGCGCGCGCCGTCTGGGCCAATGGCGTCGACGCTGGTGATGGTGTCGCCGGCGCCGTTGCGGTTGAGCTTCACCACGCGCGTCTCGGGGAGCATCAGGCAGTTGCCGGTGAGGAGCGCGGCGCGCAGCGTGGTCACCGGCGGCGAGCCCTTGGCGTTGGTGGGGCAGCCGAAGCCCGAGCAGAAGCCGCAGTCGTTGCACGGCGGCCGGCCGCCGTACGGGACGGAGTTCACGGCCATCGGATACGGGAAGGGCGTGAGGCCCAGGCTGCGCGCGCCATCGCTCGCGAGCAGGCCCACGTACATCGGCGTTCCCGGCGCCATGGGGAAGGGCGCCGAGCGCGGCCCTTCGAGCGGGTTGGCGCCAGCGATGCCCTGCACGCCGATGACCTTCTCGGCGTAGGTGTAGAACGGCTCCAGCATGTCGTAGGTGACAGGCCAGTCCGCGAAGCTGGTGCCCGGAAACTTGCCGGCGAGCAGCGTGCCGAGCTGAAAGTCCGTCGGGATGTAGCGCGGCATCTTCAAGTCCGCGTGCACCGCGCCGCCGCCGACGGTCTTGGGCAGGTTCTGCACGTCGCCCACGTAGGTGCGGTCGCCGTCGGACTCGCTGGTGCGCCAGGTGCGCGGCTCCACGCGCGGGTCCTGCATGATCAGTCGACGCGGACCGTGGCCCAGCTCGTCGTTGGCGAAGCGCGACACCGGCTGGCGCGTCGGGTCGTCGAGGGAGTCGAACCGGTTCGCGCCCGCCTCGAGCACGAGCACCTTCAGCCCCGCCTTGCAGAGCACGTGCGTGATCGAACCGCCGCCTGCGCCCGAGCCGATGACGAGCACGTCGAACTGCGTGAGCGCGGTGTTTCCCACGGGCTTGCTGCTCATTCGAACACCTTCCCGCCCAACAGCTGCACGGCCGTGGTGATGAGCGCGCGCGTGTCGTCGTCGAGCGGCTCGGGATCCGGCCCGGGGCTCGGCGTGGACACCGGGTGGCCTTCGCGCTCGATGAGCGTCTGCGTCGACGCGTCCCAGAGCGAATAGCCGTACGGCTGCACATCGCCTTCGAAGCGCACCAGCGACCAGCCGATGCCGCCCGTGTTCCCGCCGTACTCCGGCGCCGACCACGCGGCCTGGAGCGTGAGCTCGACGATCAGGTCTTTGAAGTCCTGCGGCAGCCCGTTGAACGCGGCGGCCTGGTCGGCGACGTTGAGCTCACCCACGGGCTTGGCGAGCGTGGCGAGCGCGGCCTGCAGACCGCTGCGCATCTGATCGCGCAGGCCGATGACCTTGCCCAGCACCGCGTCGTTGGGCCCGCCGCCGTCGACGCCGTCGGAGCCGTAGAGGTACAGCTTCCACGACGCGAGCTGCACGCGATCCAGCGGCAGGAGGTTGGCGAAGTCGTTCTCGCCGTTCTGGCCCGAGGGCTGGCCGTTGGTGTCGGGCACCGGGTTGCGGCCCGAGCTCGGCCCGGACACGAAGAGGGTGGGCGTCGCATTCGCAGGGTCGAGGGCCGTGAGCAGCCGCTCCACGAACGACACCGTGCCCAGGCCCGCGCCGCCGACGACCTCGTCCGGCGGCAACACCACGTCGGCCAGGTTGGCGAGCATCGCGCGCTCGTCGGCCGTGAAGAACGTCGGCCCGGTCGAAGGAGGCGTCGTCGTCCCCGCGGGGCCCGCACTCGACTTGCACCCGGGCATGATCAGGTAGGCCGCGCCGGCGCCTGCCCAGCCCAGCACCTGGCGCCGCGACGGTCGGTGTCCGCTCATGGGGCTCCCTGATACGGCAAGACGTTGGCGATGGGTTATAGGCCGGCTTCGGCCGAAGTTGCGTGCGTCCGGCGTCAGAAGGGCATGCCGCGGCCGCCAGGCTCGCATGGAAGCGAGCCTCGAACGACGAGCGACGATTGAGGGTCGCGGCTCAGCCCCACTTCACGTGGAAGAGCGTGCCGTCGTCCTGCTTGGCGAGCACCGACACCTGCGCGTCGCGCGCCCCCGCGGCCTCGAGCCCGCCCGACACGATGCCTGCGGTGTAGCTCGGCTCGCCGTTGGCCTCGTTCAGCCACATCTCGAACTCGCTCGGCCCGAGCTCCTTGAAGCGGCACTCGGTGTAGTTGTTGGCGCTGCGGAAGTTCTTCTCGGTGCGCAGGAGCGCGCGCCGCGGCCCGATGAGCTTGAGCACCGCGAGCAGCGCCTTGCCCACCAGCGTCTCCCAATAGCCGTCCACGAGGCGGCGGCCGAGCTGGTACAGCGCCTGCTCACGCGGGAGCTCGGGGAACGCGGCCTGCGCGGTGAGCCGCACCGCGGCCACGAAGGTCGGAAACGGGTAGCCGGGCAGGAACGGCTTGTCGAGGTCCAGCCCGGCCGCGCGGAGGTCTTCGCGCAGCGGCCCGTGGAGCAGCGCCGGCGGGAGCCGGCCGAGCATTCCCTGGATGGCGTGGGCGAAGACGATGCGGTCCTTCGCCTCCACGTGCGTCCGCGCGACCGCCATGGCGCACCCCCCGGTTCAAGAGCCTAGCGCGCAACCGCGATCGGCGCCGAGGACCCGGAGGGGAAGTGTTCTGGGGCAGCTCGAAGCTTCAGGGAAACGCTGGCTACGGCGGCAGCGGCTTGGAGAGATGCTCCTGCGCCACCTTGGCCAGGCCCACGAGCGTGTCGAGGCTCGCGTCATCGATGCCGGCGTCGGGGAGGACGGTGCACACGGGCTGGCCACAGGAAATCGACACCACAGAGTGCGTGGGCGGATCGGCGAACACCAGCACCAGCTCTTCGGGGTGGGTGCTCAGCGCGAGCGCGAGTGGACCCACTGCGGGGAGCATACGCGCCTTGGGCTGCTCGTGGATCGACGCCTGGAATCGCTGCGCCACCGCTTGTGGCGTGGGGAAGGCCTGCCACTCCACGCTCACGCCTGGCCCCGGGGCGGCGGCCACGTAGCGCACGCCGTCGTAGGACGGGCTGGTGGGCGGCTTGCCGGCGATGGGCTGCGGACCCATGCCGCCTCTCACGTGGAGCTTGGCGATGTCGCCGGGCCCGAGCAGGTACTTCGCATCGAGCGGACGGGGCGGCCGATTGGCGAGCACGGGGTCGCGCGGCGGCGTGAACGCGACGGGCGCAGGCGGACCGGAATCCACCACCTCGGCGGCGCGCTTCTCGGGGCAACCCGTCGCGACGACCAGCGCGGCGAAGATCAGGAGACGTGAGAGAGGCTGGGTCATGGGGCGCGAAAATACAACGGGCCGGCGAGGAGTGCTCGCCAGCCCGAGGTGTCAGGCAATGCCGTCGATCAGTAGCAGCAGCGGTACTGGTAGGCGTTGCCGCTGGCGGCCGGCGGGCCGTTGATGTTGTAGCCCGCGACGCTGCAGTTGGCCTCGTTCGACACCTCGAAGGTGTCGTCGGCGGTCTCGTCGCTGTACCAGGTGGTGTTGCCCGTGGCTCCCGCGAAGTAGTCGAAGGGGAACGCGGAGGGCGACTGGAGGTACGCGCCGCACGCGTCCATGGCCTCGGAGTAGTGGCACACGTGCGAGACCATGCCCTTGCCGGGCTTGTTCTCACAGGCGGCGAAGGCGTTGTAGATGGTGGCCGCCGTCTCGAGCGTGTTGTCTACGCAGAGCTTGCCGCCGTTGACCGCGCTGAAGCCGGTGGCGCAGCCCATGCCGATGTCGGCGATCTCGAAGCCGTCGATGCGGGTGTTGCCCGCGTTGGCGGCGTTGGTGAACACCACCGGCTTGATGAACCGGGTGTTCGCGGGGAAGTTGTAGATCGTGGTGCCCTCGCCGGTGACCTGGCCCTGGAACAGCGTCCAGGTGTTGGCCGTGAGCGCGGCGCCGTTGGCGATGAAGTTGGTGAAGGTGCCGCCGTTACCCGTGATGAAGACCTGGTTCTTGTCGTAGGCCGCGAAGCCCGCGGAGAAGGTGCCGCTGCCGCTGGTCATCTTGGCCCAGATGCGGCCCTCGTACAGGCGGGTCGGGTCGACGGGGATGAACTGGCCGAAGGTGTTCTGCGAGCCGGCGCCCGAGGACACGTTGGTGTCGGAGATGTCGAACGAGGCGTTGCCCATCTTCACGTCGGTGGTGTTGAGCGTGATGGTCGGCACGTCGCCGCCCACGTTGGTGAACTGGGTCACGTCCTTGGTGAAGTAGATGAGGTTCTGGCCGGTGCCGACCGGGGCCGCCGCGCCCGCAGGGCCGGCGGGACCGGTGGCGCCCGCGGCGCCGTTCGCACCCGCAGGGCCGGTGGGCCCAACGGGACCCTGAGCGCCATCGGCGCCGTTCGCACCCGCAGGACCGGTCGGACCCGCAGGGCCCTGGAGGCCAGCCACCGAGCCCACCCAGGCGCCGCTCGCGTTCACGATGGGCGCGCCATTCACGGAGATGCCGTTGGCGTCCACGGTGACGGTGCCGTTGTTCACGCTGTCGGCCTCACCCGCGTGGAGCGCGTACGCCACGCTCACGATGGGCTGGCGCGGCGTGAGGACCTCGCCGTTCACCGTGAGCTGCAGGTAGCGCGTGGTGCCGTCCCAGAGGTTCGCCGGGAAGGCCGTCTGGGTGCCGAGGTTCAGGCTGTAGAAGCCCTCGACCACCGCCACCGCACCGCTGGTGCCGGACGAGTAGGTCTCGGTCCATAGGCTCGAGCCGCCCGTCAAGGCGGCGAAGACGTCCACGGTGATCGTGGCGGAGGCGTTGAGCGGGTTGCCGTTCTGGTCGAACAAGCGGCCCTGGTAGGTGAGCTGCTGCGGCACGCCCGCGAATGCGGTGCCCGCGAGGAGCAGCGTGGCCATGATCGTCATCAGTCGCTTCATTGTTCTGGCTCCTGTTCCTGTTCTCTACGGGCTGACCACGCCGCCCAGATTCTTGTAGCTGTTGCTGCTTCCAATGGGGCCGGGGTTCGTCGCGGAGACGGCCCCGATTCCGCGGTAGCTGTTGCTGCCCATCGGCTGGCTCACGTTGCTGCCGGCCACGAACCCGCCGTAGCTGGAGAAGTGCTGGCTGAAGGCGAACGGCGGCCCCGCTCCGAAGCTCACCGGGCCGTTCGGACCGGTGCAGCCCGATGCCGTGCACGTGACCTCACAGCCGTTGGCCGCGTTGCCATCGAGGTTGTACGTGCCCGGCGCGCAGCCGATGCCGCCGCCCGTCGAGCCGCCGGTGCTGCCGGTCGTGCCCGTGGTGCTGGAGCTGCTGCCGGTCGAGCCGGTGGTCGTCGTCGCGGTGGTGCCCGTGGAGCCGGTGGTGTTGGTGGCCGTCGTGCCCGTGGTGGCGCTGGTGGAGCTCGACGAGCCCGTGGTGTTCGTCGCGGCGGTGCCCGTGGAGCCGGTGGTGTTCGTGGCCGTGGTGCCGGACGAGCCCGAGGCGTTCGTGGCCGTGGTGCCGGACGAGCCCGAGGTGTTCGTGGCCGTGGAGCCGGACGAGCCGGTGCTGGCCGCGGTCGACGTCGAGCCGCTGGAGCCTTCGGTGGTGGTCGACGTGCCGGTCGAGGTGCTGCCCGCGGTGGCCGAGGTGGAGGTGCTGCCGTTCGCGGCCGTGGTGCCGGTGCTGCCGCCGGTGGACTTGCCGGTGGTGGCGCCGCCGCCGCAGCCGGCCCCGAGCAGCGTCGCCAGCGTCAGCCCAACGAACGCCTTGCGCGGGAGAGCCATGGTTGCCTCGGGGATGTGCAGGGGGAGCCGCCGAACAGAGGCAAGAGGTTAGGCAAGCGACGCGCGAATTGTCCAACTGGATTCTTTGCGCGGCGCGCAACAAGCCCGTGCAGCGAACACTAGGTCGTCGGCACTGACTCGACGTTCGGCTGAGGCTGGGGCGCGTGCCGGTGGGTGGCGTGCGCGTCGGCCTTTCCGGTCTCGCCGGCGTGATCGATGGCGTACTTGAAGAGCACGGGGCCGATGGTCTCGTTCAGTCCCACGACGGCGATGAGGATCGACGCGAGCTTCTCGCCGAAGCCAGGGAACTCGCCGGCGATGGTCACGGCCATGCCGATGGTCACGCCCGCCTGCGAGACGAGCGGGAGCCAGCCGTAGCGCTTCACCACGTCCACGTCCTTCGCCCAGCGCGCGCCGAGCTTGGCCGCGCCCAGCGTGGAGAGCGCGCGCGTTCCAGCCAGCGCCAGGGCCACCGGCCAGAGCCGCGCCAGCATGCCGAGGTCGAGGTGCGCGCCAGCGAGCGCGAAGAAGATCACGTAGACAACGCGGCCACCGGCGGCCACCGCGTCGAGGAGCCGCTCGCCCTGGGTGGTGACGTTGGCCACCACGAAGCCCGCAGTGATGAAGAGCAGCATGGCCTCGAAGTGGAAGTACGCGGTGAACTCCGAGGCGCCGTAGCCCACCACCGCCAGGAACAAGAGGAGCTCGCGTCTCACCGTGCGCAGGTAGAGGGCCACGAGCAGGCCGAGGGTGGTGCCGCAGGCGAACGAGCCCACCAGGCCAATTCCCACCTCGCGCAGGACGTCGAGCGAGAACGTGGCTCCGGGCTCGGTGAGCACACCGCACACGTTCCGCGCGAGCGCAAAGAGCACCAGCACCACCAGGTCCAGCGCGATGACCACGCTCAGCGTCCAGCGTGTGAGCGGGCCGTCCGGGCGGAGCTGGGAGATCACCCCGAGCGCCACCGACGGCGATCGCGAGAGCGCCACCACGCCCCAGAGCAGCGCGATGCCGATCGCGGCGGGGAGGGAATGCTCGCGGAGGAACGGCACCCACGGCCGCAGCGCGACCAGCACGCCCACGCACGCGGTGGGCACGAGCAGCAGCTGCGCGCCGATGCTGGAGACCAGCGAGCGCGCCCCGCGGCTCAACAGCTCCCAGGTGAGCTCGGCCCCGGCCGAGAGGGCGATGAGGGCGAGCGCGAGGGTGTTCACCGGCTTCAGCGCCTCCACGGCCGTCTCGGGGACGGCCTTGAGCACATGCGGACCGACGAGCAGCCCCGCGAAGAGGTAGCCCGAGAGGTGCGGCAGGCCGATGCGCTCGACGAGCTCTGCGGCCACGTCGCCCGCGAGCAAGAGGAGCCCCAGCCCGAGCACCGCGCCCGCAGCGCCTGCGACCGGCCCCGAGAGCTGCCGCGCGCCGACGACGAGGCCGAGCAGCACCACCAGCGCGGCGGCCTTTCGCGCGAGCTCGCCCCAGGTGTGGCCCATGGTGCTCGTGCCGCTCATGGCGCGGGCTCCGGGGCGGTGGCCATCTCGCCGGAGCGCGCCAGCAGCGCGCGCAAGAGCGGCGTTCCCAGGAAGTCGCCGAGCAGGGCCATGGCCACCGCGCTCGAGAGCAGCAGGTCCGCCCCGCTCGGCGGCAGGCTTCGCGCGAGGGCCAGGGTCACGCCGAACGCGGTGCCGCCCGCGCCCAGCAGGCCCGTTCCGAAGTCGTGCCGCCGCGACGCAGCCGGGAGCAGCGGCGCCGCCACCCAGCCGCTCAAGAGCTTGGACAGCGCGCGCAACGCGGCCGCAGCGGCGCCGAGCGCGAGCGCGGTCCAACCTGCGGTGAGCGAGGCGCCGCCCAGGAGGAGCAGGGTGAGCACTGCCGGCCGCTCGGTGGAGCGGGTGAGCTCCTCGAGCGCCTCGGCATGCGGCGAAGCGATGCCCACCGTCCAGCCCGCGAGCGCGGCCACCGCCACGGCTGCCAACCCCAGCGACGCGGCCAGCCCGGTCGCCAGTGCGCAGGCACCGAAGAGCGCAATCCAGCCCAGGTCGCCGCGGAAGGCCTCGCGCCCGAGCAGCAGCGCCACGACGATTCCCAAGCCCATGCCGAGCGACAGCGTCGCGGCCGCGGGCGCCCACACGTGCGCGGCGAGTCCCGGCGACGGCGCGAGCCTGGGAACGAGCAGCGCCGCCGCGCCGAGCAGCACCGCGTCGTCGAGGGTGCTCACCGCCTCGAGCGCATCGGAGACGCCGCCCTTGGCGCCGAGCTGCGCGCGGGCCCACGCGGACGAGGCCTTGGTCGTCGCCGAGCCGACGGCGGCGATGGCCCACGCACTGGCGCCGTCGAGGTCCACCACGCCCGCGCGCACCACCGCCTCGAGCAAGCCGCGCAGCACCAGCAGGCACACCAGCGGCTCCACCAGGCTGGCCAGTCGCATGCGCCAGCCGATCCCCGCGAGCGCGCGCGGCCGCACGCGGAGCCCGAAGCGCAGCCCGAGCCACGCCACGGCGAGCAGCTCCGCGGGTCGCAGGGCCTCGAGCAGATCGGCGGAGATGGCGTCGAGGCCAACCGGACCCATGGCCACGCCGATGAGCGCGAACTCCGAGCCCGTCACCCAGCCGTAGCCCGCGCGACCGCCGCGCTCGAGCAGGATCGCCGTGGCCACCGCGAGGGCAGCCAGCGCCGCCAGCGGTAGGACGGCCGTCATGCCTGCTCCTTCGCGCGCGGTTCAGCGGGCGTCCGCGTGGCTTCCTCCAGGGCCAGCAGCAGCGGCGAGCGGAGCGACCGCATCGCATCGGGAACGGTGACCCGGAACTGCGCCAGCGACGGCGTCACGCCGACGAGCTCGACCATGGGCGTCGTCTTGATGTTCGCGGTTGCGGCCACGCGCTGGGCGCTCGCGAGCAGCGCCTCGAGCGCCTGCTGCGGCGCCATCGACGCGCGCGCGACCGGAAGCTCGACCACGAGCACCGGCGCGGACATCAGATTCTCCACGCTGCTCCAAAGCGCGAGCAGGTGCGGCACGCGCAGCTCGCCGCCGCCGTCGGGCACGAGCCGCACATGAAAGAAGTCGACGCTGCTCACCTCGCCGAGGAGCTCCTTGCCGGTCGGGAGCCCCACGCGCAGCCAGATGCCGCCCGGATACTGGTTGGTGAAGAGCGCGTACACGCCCACGGCCACGTTCGCGAGCAGCGGCACGCTGGCGAGGCCGGCCACGGAGAGCAGCACCAGGCCGACGGCGTCGAAGAGCCCGCCCTCGCTGCCGAGCACCAGCGGCAGCACCATCAGGCCACCGACCACGAGCACGGCGCGCGCGATCAGCCGCGCGGGGATCATCTGGTGCGCGGCGAAGGCGCCCGGCGTGTCGCGGCCGGCCATGCGCGCGAAGCCGACCGTGATGCCGCGCCAGCCGCCGCGGACCACCGCCAGCACCACCAGCAACAGCAAGAGGTTCGGCAGGCCGTGCACCAGCCGCTCGCCCAGCGCGCGGAACGGCGCGGCCGCCCAGAGCGCGAGCCGGTCGCGGAACGGCCGCGCGGCCTCGAAGAGCGAGAGGCTCACGAGCAGGAAGACGTAGATCGCGCTCAGCGTCACCGCGATGCGCAAGGCCGAGAGCGCGAAGAGCCACGCGCCGCGGGAGCGCGTGTTCACGATGCCCAGCTTCTGCACGGTCGCGGGCAGGATCTCCTCGCCGCGCTCGAGGCGCTGCTCGAACGCGCGGGTGGCCCGGTAGAACGCGCGCAGGAGCACCCAGACCAGCACGCCGAAGAAGACCGCGAGGCTGACGCCGAGCACGCCGCGCTGGAGCTTGGCCCGACGGCGCTCCTTGGTGACGAAGCTCTGCAGATTGCTCTGCACGCGCGGGCCGTAGTCGGCGAGGGCGGTGGCGCCGTCGGCGCGGGCGTCGTCGTCGGAGAGCTGGAAGAGCAAGCGGCCGTCGCCGAGGACGTCCGCGCGATCGCCGTGGGGCACGACCTGCACTTCGCCCGGCGACTCCTCGTCGATGATCGCGCCCAGGCCCGCGCTGGCCTCGTTCGCGCGCTGCGACGCCGTCCGGGCACCCAGCGGCGCACGGAAGGTGAACGCCACGTGGTCGTGCACCTTGGCGCTCGCGGTCGCCTCGGGGCCGTCGGCGCGCGCCGGCAGCGCGGCCACCAGCATCACGATTGTGAACATTCCTTTCAGCATGGCGCCCGATAGCGTCGCTGTGTCGCTGGGCCATGTCGAGGGTCGAGAGGCCGCAATCGCCCGTCTGGTGGATTTTTCCGCACGCTCCCCGCGCATCGATGAGGGAGCGCGCCTGCTCGCTTGATGAGGCGCCCGACGCAAACTTTGCGATGCGCCGCCGGCCCAAACGGCGCTATCTCCCGCCCCGTGAACACGCTCAACTGTCCCCAATGCGGCGCAGCGATGGCCATCGACGCCGAGAAGCGCGAGGCGCGCTGCGGCCAGTGCGGCGAGGTCCGCAAGCTCGAGCTCGTTACCGAAGGTTCCGACCAGCGTGCCCGCGAAGCGCTCGGCGCGCCGCCGTTCGCGCTCAAGCTCATGGTCGCAGGGGTGCTCATCGCGGCAGCCATGTTCCCGGTGCTGCGCTGGTGGGAGCAGCAGATCAAGCCGCGCTCTTCGAAGGCCGAGGCTCCCGTCGCGCCCGCGACCATGGCCTGGGACGTGACCTTTCCGCCGCTGCTCCGCGACTTGAACGGCGACGGCGTGCAAGACGTCATCGGCCGCTTCCGTCCGCTCGATGAAGCGCAACCGACCATGCGCGTGGGCGCGTTCGATGGCGCCACGTTGAAGCCGCTCTGGACCACGGGCTCGCTCGGCGATTGGGCCGATGGGCTCGGGTCGGTGCAGCTCGCGCTCACGGGCAACGCGCTCCTGATCACCGACGCGCACGGCGGCGTGGAGGTCCGCGACGCCAGCATCGGCGGCGTGTCCAAACGGTTTGCGCTGCCGGGCGTGGCGAGCCAGGCGTGCGCGTCGCCAGATGGGACGGTGAAGTTCTTCGTGGTCACGCAGGGCGACCAAGGCGCGATGGTCGAAGACAGCGTGCCCCAGCCGACGCCGGGCTCGCGTCCCGCGTGGTGTCCGCGGCCTGCGGCCTCAGCCGGCCCGCAGGCGCACCAGCTCTCGGCCAAGAGCGCGCCCGACGTCCCCGGGCTCGCGACCTCGCTCGTGCTCAACGAGGGCACGAACGCCGTGGCGCTCGGGCTGGAGAGCGGGCTGCCCACGCTCGTCGGGTTCGATCCCAGCCGGCCCGGCGTGCGGTGGAAGCAGCCCGTGACCCTCGAGAATGATCAGGTCCGCAAGGAGGTGCCGCTCGGCGCGGATCTCGTGGCCGGCATCGTCTACGTGCCGTACCAGGTGGCGGCGGGGCGGCGCTTGCTGGCCGTCGAGGCGTCTTCGGGCCAGCGGCGCTGGGACATCGCCATCCCCGGGCAAGGGCTCGGCACCGCGCCCTGGGAGCGCATCGTCGCCACCGGGTCGCGGGTGTTCGTGCCTGGTCCGCTCGGCCTCGCCGTGTTCGACGCGCAGACCGGCAAGCCGCTCGGCCGGCTCGGGTCCTGACTGCCGTAGCGATTTGTGAACTGTGGTATCGAACGCGCCAGCATGCACGCCTCCGACGCACCCGCTCCCGTCGCACCGCCGCCAGATGCGCCGATCGCGCCGGTGACGCCGGAGCCGGTCGCGCCGCCGCCTACGCCTGTGCCAAAGCGCGGCCCGCGCGCGTGGTACGGCGGGCTCTCGCGCGAGGCGCGCTGGGTGTTCTGGGCGACCCTGATCTCGGGCGTGTGGCGCTTGCTGTTCGTCGGCTTCATCCACCAGCCGTGGAAGCTTGACTTCAGCGACATGCACAACTACTACATCGCGGCCCAGCACTACGCGGACCTGGGCCGCTCCACGGACACCGGCGACTGGTATTACCCCAGCGGCACCGCGGCGATGATCGGCTTCTGGATCCTGATCTTCGGCTTGAACGTGGGGAAGGTGCTCGCGGCGCTCTTCCAAGCCTTGCTTTCCACGGCGGTCATTCCGCTCACGTACGTCGCGGGGCGACGCTTCTTCAGCGATGCGCGCGTGGGCACCTGGGCTGCGCTGCTCTACAGCGTGCACTACCTGCCCATGGGCTTCGCCGGCATGTACATGTCGGAGACGTACCTCACCATCGGGCTCGCGGCTGCGTTGGCGCTGCTCGATCCCGCGAAGCCGAAGTCGGCGTTCAAGGCCGGGCTCGCGCTGGGCTATGGAGCGTGGGCGAAGAGCCAGGCGTTCCTGCTCGCGCCGCTCTGGGCGCTGCTCTGGCTCTGGCGCGGCCGGCGTTGGAAGCCGGGCATCGCGGTCGGTGTCGCGGTGGTGATGTGCCTGGTGCCGATCTCGATCGTCGCGACGGTGAAGAGCGGGGTGCCCGCATTCATCTCCACCAACGGCGGCCAGACGTTCGCGCTGGGCCAGTGCCCGATTCGCTCGATCGTCTACGAGCACCCCAAGGAGCACTGGCGCATCGGCTGGAGCGCGCCGGACCTGAATCAGCGCACGCCGCGCGGCGAAGTTGAGGCCAGCTGGGGCGATGCGATCTTCAACGAGCCCTTCAACCACTCCAGCTACTACATGAAGGTCGGGCTCGACTGCATCCGCCGCTACCCGAAGAACGCGCTGCGCGCGATGTTCTACCACGTGGCCGACACGTTCTCGGGGCCGCCCTGGTCGAACATCGTGCCCTGGCCGGACTCACACAACGGCTACTACGTGCCCACGATGATCTCGAACTTGTTCCTCGCGTACTTCATCGCGCCGCTCGCGTTCTTCGGGCTCTGGAAGAAGCGCCACGAGGACGGAATCTGGCTCGCGTTCGGGCTTCCGTTCACGTCGCTGCTCGCGAGCGCCGTGCTCTTCCACGGCGACCCGCGCTTCCGCGAGCCGTACGACTTCATGTTCATGCTCGCGGGCATGCAGGGCTGGTTCATCCTGCGTGACCGCTGGCGCGCTCGGAAGACGCCGCCCGCTGTCGCCGCCGAGCAGCCGACGACGATCGCCGCTTAGTACTCCGCGCCGCCGCAATCGACGGGATCGATTCCGGTCACCGTCACGCTCACCGCGGGGTTGTCGCCCGCGTTGATCTGGTCGATGGGCGCCTTGAAGCCGATGCCCACCAACTTGTGGCTGCTGTCGATGGCCTCGACGACGAGCAGCACCTGCTTCGCCGGCGGAATCCCCGTCACCGTGGCGTTCTGTGTTCCCGTGCCGGAGATGGGGATCACCTGCGACGGGTGCTGCTTGCCGTCGGCGCCGGTGAGCTGCAGCGTCTGGTCCGCGGGGATCCAGGTCTTGGTGCAGGTGTTCTGGTGCGAGAGCGGATCGAACTTGGAGCTCGGCGCCGCGAGGATGACCTGGAGCTCGGCCACACTGCTCGGCGCGACGCCTTGAATCGTCAGGGCGATCGGCATCTGCGGCCCGCCGCTCGGCTCGCCGCCGCAGCCACACAGCGCGATCATCGCCAGCGCGAGCCGCCTCATTGGAAGTTGACCGTGAGCGGCAACGTGCCCGTCTTGGGCCGCGAGAGGAAGTAGTAGGTCGCGCCGCCGCCGGCGACGGCCGCCACGCCGACCGCAGTCCACACGTACCAGTGCTGGTACCAGGCCGTGTCATCGGCCGCCGTGTCCGGGCCGGGCGGGGGCGTGGTGATGGGTCCTCCCGTTTCGGGCGCGCGCACGCGGACGGTGAGCGGGGTGAGCGCGTCGCCCTTGCCTGCGAGCCGCCGGCCGGCGGCGTCGTCGACCTCGAGGTAGTACTCGATGGCGAAGGGCGCGTCGGCCACGGGCAGCTCGTCGGCCGGGAGCACGCCGCCCGCTTGTTCACCTTTTGGTTTCAAATCGACGGCGCCGTAGGCCTCGCTGCCCACGCGCCGATAGAAGAAGTGCACCCGCGCGCTCGAGGGCAGGTCGTGCACCGTGGCGCTGATGGCCGCGGGTCCGCCGGCGGCGAGCTTGTCCAGCGCGTCGAAGTCGAGCGTCACCGGCTTCACCCGGCGCGCGCGCACGTCGGCCTGCACCTCGGAGAAGAGCTCCTTGATCTTCGGGGCAGTGCCCTTGGGCAGCTCGTAGTCCGGCCGCGCCTGGAACAGCTTCTCGAGCGCCCGCCGAGCCTCCGACCGATTGCCGCGGTAGAGCGCCACGATGCCTTGCAAACGATATATCTCGACGAGCGCGTCGTCCGAGTTGTCCTGCAAGAGGGCCTTCTGGAGCTCGGCCTGCGCCTTGTCGAGCTGGCCGGCGTCGAGCGCGGATTGTGCGGTGCCGATGTGAGGGTTCTGCGGGAAGGCGTCCTCGGCCCAGGTCAGGCCCGGGGCCGTCCAGAGCGTCAGGCAGAGGATGGCCGCTACCGCGCGCGCTCGCAGACCGGACCGGTGGCGGGTGGCTGGTGGCTGGTGCCTGGCCGCGAGGGCAGCTCGCATGGGGGCCGAGCGTACTGGCCATGGCCTAAACGGGCAAACGTCGTGATGATTTTTCACCCGCCGGGGTCGCAATACGCGCCCGGCCCGCTCGGTTGACAGGGGGGGACCCCTGCGTATACTGCGCGGCCCTTTTCGAGCCCGTCCGTCATGCAATTCATCATCAAGATCGAGGAGATCCGCGAGAAGGGCGGCCTCGACTACGACCGCGAGCTGCCCAACGCCTTCCTCGAGCTGCTGCTCGGCGGCGGCCCGGAGTCCGCCTTCCACGCCGTGGGCAACGGCCGCTTCGGCGGGCACTTCGACAGGCTTCCCGGCCGCGTGCTCTTCAAGGGCAAGATCGACCTCACGGTGCGCGCGCCGTGTAAGCGCTGCCTCACCGACGTGGTGAAGAAGTCGCCCATCGAGTTCCGCATGACCTGGGTGCACGAGCGCCCGGACGTCCAGGCGGCCCTCGAGGACGCGGGCATCGACGAGGTGTCCGACGCCGAGGGCCCCGGCCGCGGCTCCTTCGACGATGGCGACGTGGACACCGAGCCCTTCGACGGCGAGAAGATCGATCTGGACAGCATGATCCGCGAGCAGATCCTGCTCAACCTGCCCATGGACGTGCTCTGCAAGCCCGAGTGCAAGGGCCTCTGCAGCGTCTGCGGGCAGGACCTCAACGAGAAGGACTGCGGCCACGATCAGAAGGTGCCGGACCCGCGCTGGGCCGCGCTGAAGAACCTCAAGCTTCCCAACTGACTTGACCTCGCCCTCGGAGGGCGTGCTATCTGGCGCCCGCAATAGGCGTTTGAAGGAGATTCATCGTGGGCGTTCCCAAGAAGCGGATGAGCGCGCAGAAGCGCGACCAGCGGCGGGCGAACTGGAAGTTCACCCCCGTGGCAGTCGTCGAGTGCCCCAAGTGCAAGGAGCCCAAGGCTCCGCACCAGGTGTGCCCGAGCTGTGGCTCGTACAACGACCGCCAGGTCGTGACGGCCAAAGAGTAGCGACTGGCTCTTTGCATGAATGCCAGGCTGCCGCGCGTGCGGCGGTCTCGGCATTCGTGTTTCCAGCGGTCGATGCAGCTGCCGGGCGATTGACAATCCGCAAGCTGCTTCTCAGAAACATCCTTTCCAATTTGGGCGTTCCCTGGCATTGGAACGCCCCGAGTTGCGGGCGAGGAGTCGATCGTGCGCGTGCGAATCGCAGGGACGGGCAGCTACGCCCCGAAGACGGTGGTCACCAACGCTGACCTCGAGAAGCTGGTCGAGACCAACGACGCCTGGATCGTGGAGCGCACCGGCATCCGCGAGCGCCGCCGCGCCGACGCCGACGAGGCCACCAGCGACATGTGCACCAAGGCCGCCAAGCAGGCCCTGGAGCTGGCCGGCTGGCGCGCGGATGAGCTCGACCTGATCATCGTCGGCACCATCACGCCCGACTACCCGTTCCCCAGCGCGGCCGTGCTGGTGCAGGCCAAGCTCGGCGCGAAGAAGGCCTTCGCCTTCGACATCTCCGCCGCGTGTGCGGGCTCGCTCTTCGGCCTGACCGTGGCGGAGAAGTTCATCCGCGCGGGCAACGTGAAGAAGGCGCTCGTCGTCGGCGCGGAGCTGCTCACGCGCATCACCGACTGGACCGACCGCAACACCTGCGTGCTCTTCGGCGACGGCGCTGGCGCGATGTGCGTGGCGCCCTCGACCGACGAGAGCGGCCTGCTCAGCTCGCACCTCTACACCGACGGCGACTCCGCGAAGATCCTCCTTCAGCCCGGCGGCGGCAGCGCGAACCCCGTGAGCCAGAAGGTCGTCGACGAGAAGCTCGCGACGATCCACATGGAGGGCAAAGAGGTCTTCAAGTTCGCGGTGCGCTCGCTCGTGGACGCCATGGAGACGGCGCTCAAGGAGAACGGCCTGCAGTCGAGCGACATCAAGCACGTCATCGCGCACCAGGCGAATCTCCGGATCATCGAGGCCGTCACCAAGCGCCTCGACATCCCCATGGAGAAGGTGTGGCTGAACCTCGAGAAGTACGGCAACACCTCGAGCGCGAGCCTGCCGACCACGCTGGACGAAGCCAACCGCGCGGGTCGGCTCAAGAAGGGCGACCTCATCGGCATGATGGCCATTGGCGCGGGAATGGCCTGGGGCTCGGCCGTGGTGCGCTGGTAATCGGAGAGGGCATTTCGCATGGGCAAGCTGGCGTTCGTGTTTCCGGGGCAGGGCTCGCAGTCGGTGGGCATGGGCAAGGAGCTCGCCGAGAAGTTTCCCGAGGCGCGCGCGGTCTTCGATGAAGCCGACGCGGCCCTCGCCGAGAAGCTGTCCGCGCTCTGCTTCGAAGGTCCGGAAGACGCGCAGAAGCTCACCCGCAACACCCAGCCCGCGATCCTCGCGACCTCGGCCGCTGCGCACGCGGTGCTCGCCAAGCGCGCACCGAAGCCGGATTACGTCGCTGGCCACTCGCTCGGCGAGTACAGCGCGCTGACGGCGATGGGCGCGCTCTCCGTGGGCGATGCGGTGAAGTCCGTGCGCGCGCGCGGCACGTTCATGCAGGAGGCGGTGCCCGAAGGACAGGGCGCGATGGCCGCGATCCTCGGGCTGGAGCCCGCGCAGGTGCGGCTCGCGTGCGAGGCGGCGATGCAGGGCCAGGTCGTCGCGCCGGCGAACTACAACTCGCCCGAGCAGACGGTGATCGCTGGCCACGCGGGCGCCGTCGAGCGCGCGATGGCCAAGTGCAAGGAGCTCGGCGCCAAGCGCGCATTGCCGCTGCCGGTGAGCGCCCCGTTCCATTGCGCGCTCATGGCCCCCGTGCAGCCGCGGCTGCGCGAGGTGCTGAGCCAGATTTCGTGGAAGGCGCCTGCCGCGCCGGTGGTGGTCAACGTCGAGGCGCGTCCGAACTCGGATCCGGAGCGCGCGGTGAACCTGCTCATCGACCAGGTCGTCGCGCCCGTGCGCTGGATCGAGTGCGTGCAGATGATGGCCGAGGACGGCGTCACCCGCATCGTCGAGGTCGGCCCGGGCAAGGTGCTCGGCGGCCTGGTGAAGCGCATCAACAAGGGCGTCGAGGTCTTCAACGTCGAGGACGAGGCGTCGCTGACGAAGACGCTCGCCGCGCTGGGTGCATGAGCGCAGACGCGCCCAAGAACACCGTGGGCTGCATCTTCTGGCTCTTCGTGGCGCCGCTGGTGATCGCCCCCGTGGGGACGCTCGTGGTGGTGGGCATGTCGCACCTGCGCAGCAGCGAGACGAAGGCCGCTGTGCAGACGGCGCACCCGGAAGCGACGACTGCGCCGGCCGACGCGCGCGTGCAGAAGGACGGCTTGCGAATCTGCGCCGCCGCGAACGCGCTCACCAACGACGCCGGTGAGCCGCCGACCGATGCCGCGACCGTGTGGAACAAGCTCGGCTCGCCGACCGCGCCCGACGACCCCTGGGGGCGCCCCTACGAGTGGCAGCCCTGGAATCGCACGGTGCGCAGCTACGGCCCAGATCGAGCGCGCGGGACGCCGGACGACCAGCTGGTCCGGTGCGACGGTTGAGCGATGAATGGCCTCCGCAAACACCTGCGCAAGCTGCGCTTCCTGATCTGGTTCGCGCTGGCGTTCGCGCTGTTCACGTACATCGCCAAGCCGCTCAAGAGCGCGTTCTGGAAGCCGGTGGACGCCAACGACGTCTGTCAGGCGATGCGCGCAGGCCAGCCATCGAAGGATCGCTGGGGCCACGATTTGGTGTACGACGCGCGCATCGGCGTGGCGAAGTCGGCGGGCCCGGACGGCATCTTCGGCACCGGCGACGACCTCACCATCGGCTGCATCGAGTAGAACTTCACGGGGAGTGAAACCATGGATCTCGGCTTGAAGGACAAGGTGGTGCTGGTGACCGGCGGCTCGCGCGGCATCGGCCAGGCGTGCGCGCTCGCGTTCGCGCGCGAGGGCGCCCACGTGGTCATCAACTACGCGGGCAACGAAGAGGCCGCGAACAAGACCCTCGCCGAAATCGAGAAGCTCGGCGCCAAGGGCAAGGCCCTCAAGTTCGACGTCGCTTCCGCCCAGGCCTGCCAGGAGGCCGTCGATGGCATCGTGAAGGAGCTGGGCAAGCTCGACATCCTCGTGAACAACGCCGGCATCGCCGTGGACGGCCTGGTGATGCGCGTCAGCGAAGAGGACTTCGACCGCCAGATCGACGTGAACCTCAAGGGCGCCTTCCTGCTCACCAAGGCCGTGTGCCGCACGATGATGAAGGCCCGCAAGGGCGCCATCGTGAACCTCACCAGCATCGTGGGCGAGAGCGGCAACGGCGGCCAGGCCGCGTACAGCGCCAGCAAGGCCGGCTTGATTGGCCTGACGAAGAGCGTGGCCAAGGAGCTCGCCAGCCGGAACGTGCGCTGCAACGCCGTCTCGCCCGGCTTCATCGAGACCGACATGACCGCCGGCATCCAGGGCGACCTGCGAGCCAAGATGATCGAGACCATCCCGCTCGCTCGCCTGGGCACCGGCCAGGAGATCGCCGACGCCGTCCTCTGGCTCGCCAGCGATCGGTCGAGCTACATCACCGGCGAGGTCGTCCGTGTGAACGGCGGCATGCTCACGTAACTGCGAAGCGGGCGTGCCAGTCTGCGAAGGCGTTTACGCAGCAGATACAGCAATTTGGGCTAGACCGCGGAGCCGCCTGTGATACAAGGCGCCCGCACTCTTGCTGGGCCTTCAAGCGCCCGGCCACCTCCGGAGTCACGGCAATGGCGGCAACCAACGTCGAGCAGAAGGTCAAGAGCATCATCGCCGAGCAGCTGGGCGTCGGCGAGGACGAGATCAAGCCCGAGTCGAACTTCATCGACGACCTCGGCGCCGACTCGCTCGACATCGTCGAGCTGGTGATGGCCATGGAAGAGGAGTTCGAGGTCGAGATCCCGGACGACGAGGCCGAGAACATCAAGACCGTCGGCGACGCCATCAACTACATCAACAGCCACAAGAAGGCATAAGCAGCCTTCTCAGGCCGTTGTTAGCAGTGCACACGGGCCCGCGCGGCCCGTGTTCCATTTGTACGCCAGGCATGGTGCCAGGCGGCTAAGCGCAGTCTTGGGAGTCGGCCATGAGCGAGCGTCGAGTCGTCGTGACCGGGATGGGCCTCATCACCTGCTGCGGTACGGGTGTCGAGAAGACCTGGCAGTCCATCATCCACGGCCAGAGCGGAATCTCGAACATCACCCTCTTTGACACCTCCAAGTCCGAGTCCAAGTTCGGCGGGCAGGTGAACGACTTCCAGCCCGAGCTCTTCGTCGAGAAGAAGGAGGTTCGGCGCATGGACCGCTTCGAGCTCTTCGCGCTCGGCGCGGCCGACATGGCCATGAAGGACGCCGGCCTTCAGATCACCCCGGAGATCGCGGAACGCGTGGGCTGCATCGTGGGCTCGGGCATCGGCGGCATCGGCAGCCTCGAGGAGCAGCACTCCAAGATGCTGGAGAAGGGCCCCGACCGCGTGAGCGCCTTCTTCATCCTGCAGATGATCACCAACCTGGCGCCCGGCTACATCACCATGAAGTACGGCATCAAGGGCCCGAGCTGGTCGACGGTCTCCGCGTGCAGCACCAGCGCGCACGCGATTGGCGAGGCCATGCGCGGCGTGCAGCGCGGCGACATGGACATCTGCGTCACCGGCGGCTCCGAGGCCTCGTTGACGCCGCTGTCGTTCGCGGGCTTCAACGCCATGAAGGCGATGTCCACGCGCAACGACGCGCCCCAGAAGGCGAGCCGCCCCTTCGACGTGGACCGCGACGGCTTCGTGATGGGCGAGGGCGCCGGCATCCTGATCATCGAGGAGCTGGAGCACGCCAAGAAGCGCGGCGCCAGGATCCACGCGGAGCTGGTGGGCTACGGCGCCTCGAGCGACGCGCACCACGTGACCGCGCCCGCCCCGGAGCACGAGGGTGCGCAGCGGTGCATGAAGCTGGCTCTCAAAGACGCCAAGCTCAACCCGAGCGACATCCAGTACATCAACACCCATGGCACCTCGACGCCCATCGGCGACGTGCTCGAGATCCAGGGCGTGAAGAAGGTCTTCGGCGATCACGCGAAGACGCTCGCGGTGAGCTCGACCAAGTCGATGACGGGCCACATGCTCGGCGCGGCCGGCGCGGCGGAGACGGTCATCTGCATCCGCGCGCTGGAGACGGGGATCCTACCGCCGACGATCAACGTGGAGAAGCAGGACCCGGAGATCGACATCGACGTGGTGCCCAACAAGGCCCGCGAGGTGCGGTTGAACACGGTGATGAGCAACTCGTTCGGCTTCGGCGGCACCAACGTCACGCTGATCGCCAAGCGGTTCGCGTAGTCCGCGCACATGAAGCCCGTGCTTGCAGGCATCGCGGGGGCGCTGCTCCTGGCGGCTTGCGGCACCTCGCGCGAGATCCCCGACGGCGGCCCGATCCCCGACTCGGGGCCGACCACGCAACCGCTCGCGCCCATCTTCTACAACGTGGGCTTCGCCTCATCGGGAATCGTCATCAACGACGACGGCAACTTCCTGGCTGTGAGCGCGGACGCCGGGGTGACCCTCGTGCTCGACGCCGACGGGCTCGGCACCGATGACGAGGCCACCCTCCCCACGACCGGAGTCTGGCAGCCGCTGCTCACGCGCACCGGTCCCGGCGGCCGCAGCGACCTGCTCAACGCCGACGGCACGATCTTCAGCCTGGATCTCGTCGATGCGGGTGGCTTGGTCTACGCGCAGCTCTCGCCGCCGCCGCGCTCGTTTGCGATGCGCCGCGACGCAGAGGGCGTGGTGGCCATCGTCCCGGACGCAGGCGTGCAGCTGCTGAATTCCACGGGTGCGCTCGTGCAGACCTTCGCACTTCCAGCTGGCACGCAAGCCGACGACATCGCCGCGGACGGGGCGGGACGATACTACGCGGCGCTGAACATCGACGGCGGCTGTGCGGGCATCGCTGTCCTCGCGGATGCGGGTGGCGGTGAGCTCTCACACGACTTCGGCGGCGCGCCGTGCGCGGTCACGCTGAGCAACGACAACACCTCGCTCTGGCTCACGGCCCAGGTCGACGGCGGCGCGACGCTGTATCACGTGCACGCGCGCCAGCTGCCCGACCCGGCGTCGCTCCTCGGGAGCTGGCCGCTGCCAGGCGTGTTCGCCACGCAGGTCCTGGTCTCGGGCGACGACGGTGTCATCGCGGTGCTGGGCCAGGCGCCGGGGAACACGCTGGCGATGTCGCGCGAGGCCGCGCTCGTGGGCGGCGGCCCGTTGCCCACGGTGCCCGCCAGCGAAATCCAGAGCGCTGTCGGCGCGGTTTTCGACGACTCGGACGCGCTATACATTGCCGACCCCTTGCAGCAGACCATCGACGTGGTGCGCTGACCGCGCCCAGGAGCGACCATGGACCGCACGCTCGCAACCATTGACCCGCGCATCGCAGAGCTCATCCGCGCCGAGAACCGCCGCCAGGAAGAGGGTCTCGAGCTCATCGCCAGCGAGAACGTGGTCTCGCCCGCGGTGATTCAGGCCATGGGCAGCGTGCTCACCAACAAGTACGCGGAAGGGTACCCGGGCAAGCGCTACTACGGCGGCTGCGAGGTGGTCGACCAGGTGGAGCAGCTCGCCATCGATCGCGTGAAGCAGCTCTTCGGCGCCGACATGGCCAACGTGCAGCCGCACTCGGGCTCGCAGGCCAACATGGCCGTGTACCTCTCGCAGCTCAAGCCGGGCGATCCCATCCTCTCGCTCGACCTGAACTCGGGCGGGCACCTCACGCACGGCTCGCCCGTGAACTTCTCGGGCAAGCTCTTCAAGGTCATCCACTACGGGCTCGACCGCGAGACCGAGCGCATCGACTACGACCAGGTCGACAAGCTCGCGCTGGAGCACAAGCCCAAGATGATCGTCGTGGGCGCGAGCGCGTACCCGCGCATCATCGACTTCGCGCGCTTCCGAAAGGCCGCCGATTCGTGCGGCGCGGTGATGATGGTCGACATCGCGCACATCGCCGGGCTCGTCGCGGCCGGGCTGCACCCGAGCCCCGTGCCGATGTCCGAGTTCGTGACCTCGACCACGCACAAGACGCTCCGCGGCCCGCGCGGCGGCCTCATCCTGGCGAAGGAAGCGTACGGAAAGGCCGCGAACAGCCTCATCTTCCCCGGCATCCAGGGCGGGCCGCTGATGCACGTCATCGCCGCGAAGGCCGTCGCGTTCCACGAGGCGCTGCAGCCGAGCTTCAAGACCTACCAGAAGGCCATCGTCGACAACGCGCAGGCGCTCGCGAAGGCGCTCATCGCTCAGGGCATCCGCCTCACCTCGGGCGGCACCGACAACCACCTCATGATGCTCGACCTGCGGCCCAAGAAGCTCACGGGCAAGGTGGGCGAAGAGGTGCTGGGCAAGGCCGGCATCACAGTGAACAAGAACATGATCCCCTTCGACCCCGAGAAGCCGTTCGTGACCTCGGGCGTTCGCGTGGGCACGCCGGCGATCACCAGCCGCGGCCTGGGCGTGAAGGAGATGGACGAGGTGGGCGAGCTCATCGGCTACGCGCTCGACAACGCCGCCGACGACACCAAGCTCGCTTCCGCCAAGGAGAAGGTGAAGGCGCTCTGCGCGCGCTTCCCGCTGTACCCGGACTTGAAGAACGGCTACCCGGGCTAGCGAACCAGGAACAAGGAACCAGGAACCGAAATGCGCTGTCCCTTCTGCCACGAGGCCGAGAACAAGGTCATCGACTCGCGCGAGTCGCACGAGGGCGCTGTGATCCGCCGGCGCCGCGAGTGCGAGAAGTGCCAGAAGCGCTTCACCACGTACGAGCGCGTGGAAGAGCTCACGCCGCTCATCGTGAAGAAGGACGGCCGCCGCGAGGCGTTCGATCGCGAGAAGGTCATGGCCGGCTTGAAGAAGGCCTGCGAGAAGCGGCCCGTCTCCATCGAGCAGATGGAAGGCGTCATCGCCGGCATCGAGGCCAAGCTTCAGGGCATGGGCGAGAAGGAGCTGCCCAGCAAGGTCATCGGCGAGGCGATCATGGAGGCGCTGGCCGGGCTGGATCAGGTCGCGTACGTGCGCTTCGCCAGCGTGTACCGCAGCTTCAAGGACATCACCGAGTTCATGGAGGAGCTCAAAGACCTCCTCCACGACCGCACCACCAGTCCCAAGGACCCGTCCGGCAAGCGGGCGACGAGGTAGCCGTGGCCGCGCGTCGCAAGCCTCGTGCGCGGCTCGGACCGCCGGGCGCCCGCCTCGGTCGCGCGCCCGAGTACTTCATGGGCAAGGCCATCGCCCAGGCGCGCCTGGGCCTCGGCACCACCAGCCCGAATCCGTGCGTCGGCGCGGTGATCGTCAAAGACGGCAAGCTCATCGCGCGCGGGCACACCCAGCCGGTGGGCGGGCCGCACGCCGAGATCATCGCCATGCGCGCCGCCGGCAAGCGCGCGCGCGGCGCCGACCTCTACAGCACGCTCGAGCCCTGCAACCACATCGGCCGCACGCCACCGTGCACAGAAGCGATCCTCGACGCGGGCATCAAGCGCGTCTTCATCGGCGCGCGCGATCCGAATCCGCACGTCTCGGGCGACGGCGCAGCCCGGCTGCGGCGCGCGGGCGTGAAGGTTCACGAAGGTGTGCTCCAGGCCGAGTGCGAAGCGCTGCACGCCGCGTTCTTCAAGCACGTGACCACGGGCCGGCCGTTCGTGACCTTGAAGGTCGCGTCGACGCTCGACGGCCGCATCGCCGCGAGCTCGGGCGACTCGAAGTGGGTCACCGGCGAGCAAGCCCGCGCGCGCGTGCACCGGCTCCGCACCGAGGTGGACGCCGTGCTCGTGGGCGCCGGAACCGCCCGCGCCGACGACCCGCAGCTCACCGCGCGCGACGTGGGTGCGACGCGACAGCCGCTGCGTGTCGTCGTGGAAGGCACGCGCGCGCTTCCGAGCACGCTCAAGCTCTTCCGCGACCGCGCCGCGCGCACGGTGCTCGCCACCGCGCGGGTTCGCAAGGCGCCTGCGGGCGTGGAGCTCTTGCACTGCCGCGGTCGCGACGGCCAGGTCGACCTCGATGATCTTCTGCGCCAGCTCGCGGAGCTCGGCGTGACCCACGTGCTCGCCGAGGGCGGCCAGAAGATCGCCTCGGGGCTGCTCTCGATTGGCCAGGTCGACGAGCTGGCGCTCTTCCTCGCGCCCAAGCTCCTCGGCGCGGGCTTGAGCTGGCTCGACGGCGCGCCGACCAAGGCCATGTCTCAAGCGCTGCCGCTCGACGGCGTGCGCGTGGAACAGCTCGGGCCCGATTTCTTGCTGACCGGTCGGCCGAGCCGTCGCGCGGGCGGCAGGAAGCAGCCCAGGACCTAGGTTCCCATGTTCACCGGACTCATCCAGGACATCGGCCGCATCGCCGCGCTTCACCCGGGCGCCGTCTTGCGCCTGGACGTCGAGAGCGCGCTGCCGATGGACGACATCCAGCTCGGCGAGTCCATCGCCATCGACGGCTGCTGCCTCACCGTCGTCGAGAAGCGCGGCAAGACGCTCGCCTTCGACGCGACGGAAGAGACGCTCCGTCGAACGACGCTCGGCGACTTCAAGATCGGCACGCGCGTCAATCTGGAGAGAGCCCTCGCGCTTGGGGACAGGCTGGGCGGACACCTGGTGCTCGGCCACGTGGACGCGACGTCGAGCGTGGTCCGCACCTGGAAAGAGGGCGGCGCGCTCGGCATGGAGATCGCGCTGCCCAAGGAGCTCGCGCCGTTCTTCATCGAGAAGGGCTCGGTGACTGTGGACGGCATCAGCCTCACGGTGAACGCGCTCGGCCCGGACCGCTTTGCGCTCATGCTCATCCCCGAGACGCAGGAGCGCACGACGCTCGCTGCAAAAGGCATGGGCGCGCGCGTGAACCTCGAGGCCGACCTCATCGGCAAGTACGTGGTGCGCAACCTCGGCGCGTGGGGAAAGCCAAGCGCCGGGCTGACGGAACCAGCAATCTTGGCTGCAGGCTTCGGGAGCAAGCGATGAAGAGCGTGAACAGCGAGAGTCTGGCGCGCGTGGAGAAGGCGCTGAACCAGCTCCGCCACGGCAAGATGATCATCCTCACCGACGACGAGGACCGCGAGAACGAAGGCGACCTCGTGCTCTCGGCGGAGAAGGTCACGCCCGACGCCATAAACTTCATGGCCACGCACGCGCGCGGGCTGATCTGTCTGTCGCTCACCGAGGAGCGCGTGAAGCGGCTGCGCTTGCCGCTCATGGTCACGGACAACACTTCGCCGTTCTCGACGGCGTTCACGGTGAGCATCGAGGCCGCGCGCGGCGTCACCACCGGCATCTCTGCGCGCGATCGCTCCGTCACCATCAAGGCTGCCGTGGCTCGCGACGCGCGTCCGGTGGATCTCGTTCGGCCGGGCCACGTGTTTCCGCTCGCGGCGCGCCCGGGCGGCGTGCTGGTGCGCACGGGCCAGACCGAAGGATCCGTCGACTTGTGTCGCATGGCGGGCCTCGAGCCGGCCGGCGTCATCTGCGAGGTCATGAACGCCGACGGCACCATGGCGCGCCGCAAGGAGCTGGTGCGCTTCGCCAAGCGGCACAAGCTGCTCATGCTCAGCGTCGCGGACGTGGTGCGCTATCGGCTCGAGCGCGAGCCGCTGGTGCGGCGCGTGTCGGAGACGGCGCCGAGCATCGAGGGCGCGCAGTTCCGCGCCGTGGCGTACACCAGCGACGTGGACGCCCACACCCACGTCGCGCTGGTGATGGGCAACCCCAAGCCGAGCCGGCCGACGCTGGTACGCGTGCACGCCGCGTGCTTCATGGGCGACGTGCTCGGCGCGCAGATCTGCGACTGCGGTCAGCTGCTGCGGCAGTCGCTGCGGCAGATCGCCGAGGCGGGTGAGGGCGTCCTGGTGTACCTCGACAAGGAGCCGCCGCCGGGCGGCAAGCTCGCGTGCACGCACGCCACGCGCACCGCGACGCTCGAGGACCAGCAGCGCGAGCTCGGCATCGGCGCGCAGATCCTCCGCGACGTGGGCGTGGGCAAGCTGCGGCTCTTGAGCAACAGCGGCCGGCGCATCTCCGGCCTCGAGGGCTTCGGGCTGCACGTGGTGGATCGCGTGGGCATCAGCGGCAGCCGGCGCACCAAGCGCGCCGGCTGATTTTCAGCGACGCCGGTGAGGCGCTCGTCGCGGCCACGCTTTCCCCCGGCTCGCGAGGTCGATCAGGCCACCGCATCCACGATGTGGCAGGGGATGTCCTCGTTCTCGTCGAGGTGGTAGCTCGCGCAGATGCGGTGGTAGCCGTCGGCGATGACGAGCGGATACCCGCGCGCGAGCCGCCCGCGCACCAGCAACACCGGCGAGAGCTTCTTGCCCTTGCGGACCTTGTGCAGGTCCTCGGCCACGTGCGCGTTCTCCGAGGGCAAGAGCGGCAGCCCGCTTGCGCGCAAGAGGTCCTTCGCCTTGCGGCGCACGAGCGGCGCCTCCTGGAGCGCCTTCACCGTCCGGCTGGCCTCCTGCTCCGACATCACCAGCGACAGAAAGTCGCCCGCCGCCGGGTAGTCGTGCGCCTCCGGATCGGACATCCAATGCTCGGTCTTCATGGGCGGTCACCTCGCGCGTGAAATATGCGGCTGCGGGCGGAAAACGCGCATTCAGGCCGGCTGCAAGAGGCTCCTAACCTTCTCTTGGGATATGGGTCTCGTTCATTCTTGGACCCCTCGCGCCCTCCCGAGAGCCCACCATGACCTCACGAAAGCCGCTTGGCCTGCTCATTCCGGCCGCGCTCCTGGTGCTGTCCGGCTGCCTGAACGACGTCGCAGGCACCGACGGCGGACCGCTCGACACCACCTGCATCGAGTGCAACGACGCGGGGCCGGACGCTGGCGTCGATGCCGGCAATCTCGGCGATGGCGGTGAATACGACGCGGGTCCAATCGACGCGGGGCCGATCGACGCGGGGCCGATCGACGCCGGTGCGATCGATGCCGGTCCGGTCGACGCGGGGCCGGTTGACGCCGGTCCGGAGGATGCTGGCCCTGTCGATGCCGGCCCGGTGGACGCGGGTCCGGAGGATGCGGGCCCGGTCGACGCAGGGCCCATCGACGCGGGCCCGCAGGGAGATGGCGGCCCGTGGATCGCCCTCAGCGTCTCCGGAAATCCGGTGAACGTGCTCAGCGCGGTCGGCAGCGTGACCGCGGATCCAGCGGTGGTGAGCGTGCACGTCGACTTCGCGACCTTGGTCGACGCGGGCCCGGCGACCTCGACGCCCGAGTTCGCGATGCGGTCGGGCGCGGTCATCGTTCCGGTGCTGCCGCTCCGGGCGCAGACGTCGTACAGCTTCACGGCCGTGGGCGCGCTCAGCGACGGCGGCACGCTCAGCAGCGCCCCGGCCACGCTCACCACCAACGCGCTCCCGCTCGCGTTGCACGCCTTCACCGTGACCACCGACGGCGGCCCGATCGAGCCCGGGTACACGTTGATCGCGCGGCTGCCGCAGGTCGCTTCCGGCAGCGTGAACTACGTGAGCATCGTGGACGCCAGCGGCGCGCCGGTCTGGTACCTCGGCCTCAACCCGGGCCTGGTGGGCGACTTCCAGAAGCAGCCCGACGGCACGTACACCATTGCCGTGGACGATGTGGCCCACGCGGTCAGCGGGCTGCCCGAGGCGGTGGCCACGTTTGCGCAATACGACGTGCTCGGAAACCAGGTCGCGACCTGGGCCACGCAGGGCACCATCGCCACCGACTGCCACGAGTTCCTGCTCCAACCCGACGGCACTGCGCTCATGCTCGGCCTCGTGGAGCAGACCGTGGACATGAGCGCGTACGCCGCCAACGGCAACCCCAGCGCCACGGTCATCGAGAACGTGGTGCAGCGCGTGGCCCCCGACGGCGGCGTGCTCTTCTCCTGGAACACCTTCGACGATCTCTCGATCGACGCCATGGATCACACGGTGCCGCGCACGGGCAGCGTGATCGACGCCACCCACGCCAACTCCATCGCCGTCCTCGCCGACGGCAACTACCTGGTGAGCCTGCGCAACATGAGCCAGTTGGTGAAGGTGAACGCCACCACCGGCGACGTGATGTGGAAGCTGGGCGGCCAGTACAGCGATGGCGGGGCCGCGGGCGACTTCAACTTCGTGAACGATCCGCTCGGCGGGTTCTCGCTGCAGCACGCGGCGCGCGAGCTCCCCAACGGCGACATCATCCTCTTCGACGACGGCAACGGGCACGTGCCCCCCCAGAGCCGCGCCGTGGAGTACATGCTCGACACCACCAGCTCGCCCATGACCGCCACGCTGGTGTGGTCGGCCGAGGACTCGCCGCCGCTCTACGCGTACGCGCTCGGCTACGCGCAGCGGCTCGGCAACGGCGACACGCTCATCACCTACGGCACCACCTCGCACGTGCAAGAGGTCGACACCAACGGGAACGTGCTCTGGGATCTCTTCGACCTCACGCATCCCTTCGGCATCTACCGCGCGTTCCGCGTGGGCTCGCTGTACTGAGCGTGCGACACTCGCGCGGCAACGCTCGAGGCCATCATGAAAGCGCGCGTGAAGCTCTTCCGCCCCGAGGGCGCTGGAACGGGCACGTTCTTCATCGTCCCGTTCGATGTCGAAGCGGCCTTCGGCAAGAAGCGCCCGCCGGTCGTGGTCACGATTGGCAAGATCACCTACCGCACCACGGTCGCGGTGTACGAGGGCAAGCCGCACCTCATCGTTCGAAGCGAGCTGCGCGAGAAGGCGGGCGTGGAGGCCGGCCAGACCGTGACCGTGAAGCTCGAGCTCGATCGCGCGGCGCGCGTGGTGGCGCTCACGCCGGAGATGAAGACGCAGCTGCGACAGAGCAAGCGCGCGTCGGACGCCTGGGCGCAGCTGAGCTACTCGCACCAGAAGGAGCACGCGGCCTGGCTCGCCGACGCGAAGAAGCCCGAGACGCGTGCGCGTCGGCTGGCCAAGTGGATCGACGTGCTCGAGGCGCTGCCGCCGAAGAAGAAGCGGGTGGGCGGAACGACGGGCGGCGACTCCACCGGCTCGGACGGCAGCTCCGATGACGGCAGCGACTCCGGTTCCTGCGATGGCTGCAAGAAGGCGCCGTCGCTCACCACCGGCCACGGGACCACGCGCGCCCGGGCGCGGCTGCTGCAGCGCTGATCGATCGCAGCCCGACGCCTGCCCGCCTGGCCGGCCTACTTGCACATCACGATGTGCGGCTTGGGGCAGGGGGCGCCTAGGTTGCAGGGCTTGTCACAACAGGTGCCGTTCAAGCATCGGTACGTGGTCGCACCCAGCACGGTCTGGATGACGCGCTCGCTCCTCAGCGCCGGTCGCCGATACGTACCTCGTGCACTGGGCCTGCTCGGACGCACCATCCCTGCTCCAACATTTTGGTAGGGACGGTTTATCGGCTCGCCGGTTACAACTCCCAGGGGAGCGGGCGGCCGGGCGGACGGCCTCACGTCATGCCGCGTCCGGGCGCGCCGCTTCCGGCTCCGGGGCCACCGCCGGCGAGGCCCCGGGTCGCCGGAGGGCCGCTACTGGCAGAACGACGAGTCGTCGCGCGTGGCCGAGCAGGCGCCGCTCGAGTTGCACTTGCCGTTGAGGCAGTACACGGCGAGCCACTGGTTGCTGCCGCTGGAGCACGAGCAGCACGTGGGCTGGCACTCGGTCGACGCGCTGCACGACTCGCCGTCCGACTTGCTGCCGGTGAGGTTCGAAGGGTTCGAGGGACAGCCGCCGTTCACCTGCTCGGTGTTCGAGTCGCTGGAGCTCGAGCCCGTGGTGCCGCTGGTGCTGCCGCCGCTCGTGTTGCCGCCGTTGCCGCTTCCGTTTCCACCACTGTTGCCACCGCTGCTGCTGCCAGAGTTCCCTCCGCCGCAGCCCACCAGGCACGCCACCACCACCGCAAAGAAGATCCGCTTCATGGCTCGCTCCGCCGGCGAATTCCGCCGAATCGACGGCGGCGGAATGCCGCGTCTCGTACGGTTCACCCGCGGGAGCGGAGGACTGCGCAGAAATTCTCAAAGCCCCGTCGTCAGAAGCAGACGCCGCCGCCGGTGGGGAAGGTGGTGCAGTGGTTGTTCTGGCAGTCGGCGTTGGTGTCGCAGGCCTGGCCGAAGGAGCCGTCGCTGCACTGGCCGAGCACGTCGTTCGGGTTGGCCTTGATGCACTTCCAGTTGGTGGGGCAGTCCGTGGCGTCGGCGCAGAGGCCGGCCAGGCAGACGCGATCCTTGCCGGTGATGTAGCCGTCGTTGCACACCGCGCCCATGGTGCCCTTGGGGCAGCTGCCGTCGCGCGCGCACGCGGGGTACGACTGACAGGAGGTGGTGGCGTTGCCGCTGTTGTCGCTGTTCTGGATGCAGATGGAGTTGGCGTTGCAGCCGTCGCTGCCGTCGAGGGTGACGTTGCAGACCGTGGTCGGCGGCGGCGTGCTGCAGAAGCCCGTCGAGCACACCTGGCTGCTCGCGCACTGGGAGTTGCTGCCGCAGGTGGGCACGTCGATGTCCTGGCAGAGCCGCGTGCTCGCGGTGTCGCAGTACTGGTTGCTGGCGCAGTCGCCGTCGGTGGTGCAGCCCAGCTCGCAGATGCCGTTGAAGCAGAGCTGGCCGCTGGGGCAGGGGTTGGCGCTGGTGCACGGGATGATGGTCAGCGTGCCCGTGGTGCCGCCGCTGCTGCCGCTCGAGCCCGAGGTGCCGCTGGTGCCGCTGGTGCCGGTCTTCACGCCGCCGCCGCACGCGAGGAGCGCCACGCTCGTTAACAGGATGGTTAGGTTGCGCATGTCGTCTCCGCGTCCATCAGATTCCCACCGCGACGCCCAGCCAGCCGAAGGGGAGGATGATCCAGGCGGCCTTGGCGTCGCGTTCGGTGAGGGCGAGCGGGAGCCGGGCCTCGGCGGTGAGCGCCACCGGCCCGGCGAGGTGCACCGCGGCGCCCAGGGATGCGGCCGCGGCGCCAATGGGCGAAGCGTCGACCTCGCCCGTGTCCCAGCCTTGAACCGCGACGCCCGCGCCGGCCTCGCCCGCGATCCACGCGCGCACGGGACCGAGATCCGTGCCGAGCCGATAGCCCACGAGCGCGAGCATCGTCGTCTCACGGTAGTCCTGGGCGCGTCCGGTGCCGACCGCGAGCGTGATCGCCGAGCCTTGTGCGCTGTTGCCGCGCAGGGTGACGTCGGCGAGCGCCAGGCCCACGTTGGTCACGCCATAGCCGACGCCGAGCCCCACGCCGAGCTCGAGCCCGTTCGACGTCGGCGTCGGCGCGGCGGCCACGCTCACCGATGGATCGCCCTTGGTGGCGGCGGTGATCTCGGGGCCCAGCTTCACGTCGGTCCACGACACAGGATGGATTTCGCCGGCGGCGATCTGCACACGCCCGGTGAACGCGCGGCCCTCGCGCCACATCTTCACGCCGTACGGACCGGGCACCACCGCGAGCTGTCGCGCCGCGCCGGGAACGAGCTCGGCGATGACCTGATCGCGCACGAGGTCCGTCACCAGCGCGCGCTCGAAACCTTCGGGAAGCGTGACCGCCGCCGCGGGATGTCCCAGCTCCGCGAGCACGAGCTCGCCCTCGCCCGAGAGCTGCACGTCGAACTCGGGATGCTGCGGGCCGATCTCCGTCGCGGCCGTGGCAGACACGGTGTGCACGTACGCGTACTGGTACGCCTCGCTGAGCGTGACGCGCCCATCGCCCGACGCATCCGCGGCGCCGCGCAATCCGGAGAGGAAGCTCTCGGTGAAGTAGCTCCCGCGCAGCTCCTTCGATTCGAGCGCCACCTCGTCGGCCGCGCTCGACGTCAGCAGCACCTGGCCGCTCGTCGCGAGCTCGTCGGTCAAGCGAATCTGAAAGCCGTTGCCGCGCGTGCCGCCCTTGAGCGTGAGCAGCCCGCCCGAGCGACACGAGTCCACGATCGCCAACCGCACCTCGGCGCCCGTCGCCTGCAGCCGCCGCCGCAGCTCGCTGAACGGCAGCCGATCCTTGCCGAGCTCGAGCGCCTCGCCGTCCGAGTGCCCGGAAAAGTAGAAGACGAGCAGCACGCGCGCGTCGCCCTGTGCGTGGTACGCGGCGGTGCGCGTCTGCGCGCGGGTGAAGGCCTCGTCGAGCTCGGCGAGCGAGCGGCCCTGGAGGAGCTCGAGGTCATCGCGACCCACGTCGCCGACCTCGGCGAACGTGCGCGCCACCTTCCCGGCGTCATCCTCGGCGTAGTGGAGCGGCGGCTGATCGCCCGAGCCCGCGTTGTTGCCGACGACGATCGCCACGCGGCGGGTCTCGGCCCGCGCCGCACCGGTCCACGCGGCCAGGAGACCCGCAAGGGCGACGGCGAGGGCGCGGCTCACGGCGACGGCTCCTTCTCGAACCAGGTGCTCACTTCCGACGCACCCGGGACGCCCAGTATTCCACCCGCGCGAATGGCCGGCGGGCCGCCTTGCGCCACGGCCGTCAACGCAGGCTGGACGCTCTCCGTCGAGATCGGCGCGTCGCTGAAGAGCGCGTACAGCCGCTCCGGTCCAGGCGCGCGATCGAGCACCACGCTCCCGGGGATCTCCACGCGCGGACCCGAAATGGGCGCGCTCTCGTTGCCGTCGAACGGCTCGTACACGCTCACCGTACCCGCGCCGTCGACGGACATGATGAGCAGGAACCTCCGCTTGCCCGGCTCGATCACGAAGCGGAGCTCGTCGCCGGCCGCGAGCATCTCGCCGGGCCTGAGCGGCGACACGCGCGCGCCGTGCTTCACCACCACCTGCAGCGCGGGCCCGCCCTTGATGCCGTTGTCCGGCGCAGGCGGACGCAGGAGCACCAGCAGCAGAATCGGGATCGCCAACGCGAGCGCGGCGTAGAGCGGCGTCCGCGAGGTGAAGAACCGACGCCAGCCGCTCGCGCGCTCCACAGCACCCGGCATCAGGAGCGGAAGCCTGGTGCTCGCGAACTGCGCCTGGCGTGCCTTGAGGTCGGCCAGCGTGGCGCTGCACGTGGCGCATGAGCCCAGGTGCGCCTCGAGGCTCGCGCGCTCGTCGGCTGGGAGCCCGCCGAGCAGGTAGGTGTCGAGCTTGAGCTGAGAGAGATGGCCGTCGCTCATGGCTCGCTCCGGGCGACGAACTTTCGCGCGCGCGCGAGGAAGTCGGCGAGGTGGTTCACCACGCTGCGCCGCGAGATGCCCAGCACCTTCGCGACCTCGTCCTGGGTGAGGCCATCGACATAGGTCAAATACGCGCAGGCCCGCAGCTTGGCGGGCACGCGGTCGATGAGCGCGCGCGCGAGCTGGGCGTCGGCGAGGCGCGCTTCACTCAGGTCATCGGCGATCTCGGGAAGTGTGTCCGTCGGCTCGGCGCGCTTGCCGCGATCGCGGAGCTCATTGAGGCAATAGTTCGTGGCGATTCGATAGATCCACGGAACGGCTTCGTCGACGTTGGGGGCTTCGGCGAGGTGGCGGTGGACGCGCACGAACGTCTCCTGGGTCGCGTCGTCGGCGGCTGCGCCGTCGCCCAGAATGCGGCGACAGCGCTCGTGGATGAGCGGTCCGTACGTGCGGAAAAGGCGCTCGAGCTCGGCCGCGGTCATTCCCGCGTCTGGGCTTAGCACGGTTCCGCCAGGCGGACGTGTCCGACGACTTGTGACGGGATAACCCGGGCGGGCGAGAGATTGCGCAAACGGAGTTCGCGCGCGAATCGGATAGCCTGCGCCTTCACGTGATGCGGACTCTCTTCGCGGCCCTGGCATTCATTGCCTTCGCGTCTCCGGCGGTCGCGGCGCCGGTGCGCAAGCTCGCGGTGGTGGTGCCGCCGTCGTCGAGCTGCCCGGATGCGATCGCGGTGGTGGAGACGCTGCGCGAGGAGCTCCCGCGCTGGACCGTCGCGCCGGGCGGGCAGGGCGAGGCGCTCTCGGCCGTGGTCGAGCTCGCGAAGCCGGACACGCTCGCGGTGAAGCTCATCGATCACGGGCGGCTCGTGGAGCATCGCTCGATCGAGTTCGCGCCGGGCGGCTGCGCGGACCTGCCGCGCACCATCTCGCTCATCGTGAAGCTCTGGGTGCGCGCGTTGCCCGGCGTGCGCGATGAAGCGCCGGAGCCCAAGCCCGTTCGCCAGATCGCGAAGCGGCAGCAGCCTGTACGCGAAGAGCCGAAGCCGGAGCCTGTCGCGATCGCGCCCGAGCCGCACGAGACGCCGGCGATTCCGGAGCCGCCGCCGCAAGTCGCCGCTCCCATGCCCGCGCCGGATGCGGGGCCACCGCCGACGATTCCGCCGCCGCAGCCGGCGCCCCCGCCGCCGCCGGTCGTCGTTGCCGTCGCCGATGTGCCGAAGCCCGCGCCCAATGCGGCGGTTGCGCATCCCGCCGAGTCGAAGCCCGCCGCGAGCACCTGGACGCTTCCGCCGCTGCACCTCGAGCTGCTCGCGGGCGGTGGAGGGATGGCGTCGTTCAGCGGCGACGTGTCGCCCACTGCGGGGCTGCGCATCGATCTCGGGATGGGCGCGCGGTTTGGACTGGAGCTACACGGCGCGTGGGACGGCTCGCTCACCGGCAGAAGCGATGGCGGCTCCGTCACGGTCAGCCGACAAGCGCTCGCGCTGCAGCTTCGCGCGACGCTTCATCCGCGCAGCGTCGACACGAGCCGCATCCTGATTCTCGCGGGACCCGCTTTGCAGCACGTCTCGGGGCAGAGCGCGAACTTCCAAGGCGCCAACAGCGCCAGCTCCACGGACTTCGGCGGCGAGCTCGGCGCGCTCTGGGCACAGGATCTTCCCGCGGGCTTCGCCATCGCCGGAGGACCCTCCGCGCGGCTCTGGAGCCGCTCGGACAACTTCTGGGTGAAGATCAGCGGCAATCCGCACACCCTCGAATCCACGCCTCAATTCTGGCTGGGCGCCGAGGTCTGCGTGACCTACCGCGTGTTTTGAAGGTAGTTGAAGCCCGGGACACTCACCGGGCCTCGTGAAGCCCCAACTGGTTCATTCGGCGCGCGACGCCTTCGAGCCGGAGCTGTCCGCGGTGGAGGTGGCCGTGTCGGCAGCGCCGAGCTTGTCGAGCTTGTACGCCACGCACCTGCCGTTCGTGCGGCGCGCGGTGGCGCACCTCGCCGGGCCCGACCTCGAGCACGACGACCTCGTTCAGGACGTGTTCGTGCAAGCGGTGAAGAGCCACCACACCTTCGAGTCGCGTTCGAGCGTGCAGACCTGGCTCTACGGCATCGCCCTGCGCGTCGTCGGCAATGCGCGGCGGCGCGCGAAGTTTCGCCGGCTGCTCGGCTTGCAGGCCAAGCAGGAGCCCCAAGCGCCATCGACCGACGCGAGCCAGCTTCTGGATCGCGCGCAGACGCGCGCGTCGGTGCATCGAATCCTCGAACGGCTGCCGGAGAAGAAGCGCACCGTGCTCGTGCTGCATGAGCTCGAGGGCGTGCCCGGCGAAGAGATCGCGGAGATCTTGCAGTGTCCCGTGGGCACGGTCTGGACGCGGCTGCACCACGCGCGAAGGCAGTTTCAGCTCGAGCTCGAGAAGGAAGCCGGGAGGTCGCCATGAAACCCACTCCCTGGACGACGGAGGCCGCCGAGCCTGCGGAGAAGCGGGCCGCCGAGGCGCTGGCAGCGGCGCGTGTCGAGCCCGAGCCGTGGTCGCCGGCCAAGGAGCGTGAGGTGCTCGCGGCGGTTCGCGCGCGCGTGGAGGAGCGGCCGTCGCTCGCGGGACGGCTGGTGCTCTTTGCCGCGGTGGCCGGTGCGTCGGCAGCGGCCGTCTTCTTCGCGTCTCGCCTCGTCTCGTCGACGCCGCCCGCGCCGCCGCAGCTCCTCGCCTCCGCCGATGCCGACTACACGGTGACGCCGAGCGCGCCTTCGCAGCCTGTGGCGCTGAGCGTTCACCGCGGCTCGGTCCACGTGAAGCGCGATGCGTCTGGGGTGTACACGCTCGACGCGCCGGGGCTGAGCGGGCGAGTCGAAGCGCGCGTGTTCGACGTGCAGGTCGCCGGTGCGCGTGCAGAGCTCGTGGTGGAGGAGGGCAGTGCCGACGTCGTCACGCGCGACGGCCGCACGCTCCACATCGCCGCGGGTCAGCGCATCGCCTCGGATGATCCCCGGCTCCAACCGCCGACGCCTGCGCCGCAACCGCAGCCCCAGCCGCAGCATGCGTCGACGCGGTCGCCAAGCGCTGACTTGTGCGCGGCCATCACCGATCTCGCGTCGCGTCGCGCGTGCTACGTGCGCGTGGCCCAGGGCGACGACCTCGCCGCGCAGAACGCGATGATGGAGCTGGGCATGCTCGAGCAGGACGAAGCCCACGATGGCGCTTCGGCGCTCGAGTATTGGAGCGCCTACCAGAAGCGCTTCCCCGCGGGCGCGCTCGGGCCCGAGGCCTCGGTGGCGATCCTGGGAGAGCTGCTCTCGGAGCAGAAGCTCGTCGAGGCGCGCAAGGAAGCGGAGAGCTTCATGGCCAAGTATCCGCAGGACGGTCGCGTGGGCGAGCTGCGCATCACGCGCGCGTCGCTGGGCTGCCAGCTTCGCGGCGCGTCCGGGTTGAGTGAGCTCGACGCGCTCGAGGGCGTGGCGGGCGTGGATCTGCCGTCGCTGCGGCTCGAGCAGGGCAAGTGCGAGGCGCGGCTGGGTCGCCATGATGAAGCGCGGGAGCACTGGCTCGATGCGGTCCAGCGCGATCCGAATGGGCCGCACGTCGACGAGCTGCGACGTCTGCTGGGCGAATGAAGGTGTTTCCGGGTCGAGACACCTACGGGCCACTTCGGAGGTCCACATGAGGCTCAGGTTCTTCGCGCTGGTCGTCGCAATCGGTGTTGCGGGTTGCCAGGACAAACAGCTCCAGGTCGGCGAGGCGTCTTCGTCGGGCTCGAGCGGCACCACTTCGAGCTCGGGCTCGACTGCGACATCCGCGAGCAGCAGCGCGTCGTCGTCGAGCTCGAGCAGCACGTCGACATCGGGCAGCAGCGCGTCGTCGTCCTCGACCACCAGCAGCTCGTCGACGAGCAGCGGCAGCGGCTCCACCAGCACCACAGGCAGCTCGGGAAGCTCGAGCGGCTCGACGACCGGCGGCCAGGCTGCGTTCTGCAGCGACATGGTTCAGCCGCTGTGCACGCTCAAGAAGGCCTGCGGCCTGCTCGATCCGCAGGCGGACTGCAGCATCGCCGCAGCATCGATGACGCAGCAGTGCAACGACGGAAACCTTGCCTTCGATCTCGGCGCCGCGACCACGTGCCTGACCGCGCTCCAGACCGCGTCGCAGAGCAGCGACTGCAACAGCCCGCTCCTCACGCTGCAGACGAACGCGTGCTCGAGCGTGTTCAAGCCCAACGTGCCCGAGGGCGGAACGTGCTCCGTCGGCTCGACGAACGAGTGCATCCCGCGACCGGACGGCGGCGAGGTTCCGTGCCAGGGCCCGCCATTCGCGTCGTGCACGGGCGTGTGCAGCCTGGGCCCGCTCCTCGGTCAGCCGTGCGTCACCGGCTGCCAGGAGGGCGTGTGTGACCAGAGCTCCGGCACCTGCGTGCCCTTCACCGACGGCGGCCCGTGCCAGGGCATCGACACCGGGTGCGAGCCCGGGGTGGAGTTCTGCAACCACGACGGCGGCGCCGGCTACTGCTCGCCCCGCGGCCAGCCGGGCGAGAGCTGCTCCGACTGGAACGGCGACACGTGCGCCCCTGGCAGCACCTGCGTGGAGCCGGCCGACGGCGGCCGCGACGCCTACTGCTTCGCGCAGATCGCCGTGGGCCAGGCCTGCCCGCAGGAGCTGAGCGGAAGCGCCATTTGCCAGGGCAACGCCCAGTGCGTGGACGGCAGCTGCCAGATCACGGTCGCCGTGGAGGGCGAGCCGTGTGACGCGACGATCGCGTGCTACGGCAGCGTGTGCAACAACCCCGACGGCGGCGCAGGGGTGTGCATCGACGGCCCGACGCTCGGCCAGCCGTGCAACGGGGGCGCCTGCGCGCAGGGCCTGGTGTGCGCGTCGGGGACCTGCCAGAGCGCTCAGACGGCAGGTGAGTCGTGCTTCTCGGTGAACTGCACCACGGGAGACTACTGCGACAGCACCAACACCTGCCGGGTGCTCGGCGGCCTCGGCGACGCGTGCGACCCCAATTCGATCTACTGGCCGTGCCGAGAGGGCCACTGTGACACGACCGGCCACTGCTCGGCATTCAAGGCGCCAGGCATGGCCTGCAACCCGTTCGATCTGGACTGCTCGGCCTTCATCGGCACCACCACGCCCACCGACGGTGGCCCGGTGATGAAGTTCGACTCCGCCTGCCAAGCGACGACCGACGGCGGCGGTTCGGTCTGTGTCCAGCTGAGCTGTCCGTAGGGCGCCCGACCCGCGCGGGCCTTGTAGCAGCTGCTACCGGCGTCGAAGGTGCCGTCCGGCAAGCGCTGCGCTATACAGGGCTCGCGCAGGAAGGGATCCATGCCCCGCTTCATCGAAGGAAAGCTCACCGCCGAGGGTCTGCGGTTCGCCATCGTCATCTCGCGGTGGAACAGCTTCATCACCGAGGAGCTGCTCTCGGGCGCCATCGACGCGCTCATCCGCCACGGCGTTGACGATGCCGACATCGACGTCGTCCGCGTGGCCGGCTCGTTCGAGATTGGCCCCGCGGCGCGCACGCTGCTCGAGAAGAGCGCCGGCCGCTACGACGGCCTCATCGCCCTCGGCGCCGTGATCCGCGGGGGCACGCCGCACTTCGACTACATCGCCGGCGAGGTGGTGAAGGCTGTGGCCAGCCTGGCCATGGAGTCGAGCGTGGCCGTGTCGTTCGGCGTGTTGACCACGGACTCCATCGAGCAGGCCATCGAGCGCGCGGGCACCAAGGCGGGCAACAAGGGCGCCGAGGCCGCCATGGCGTGCGTGGAGCAGGCCAATGTGCTGCGCGCCATCGCCGGTGCGAAGGGAAAGAAGAAGTGACGTCGGCCCGGCACACCGCTCGCGAGCGCGCGCTGCAGGCGCTCTATCAAGTCGATCTCGCCAACGCCGAGCCCGGCGCTGCGCTGCAGGCCGCGTTCGCCGCCGATGAGGCGAAGCTCGATCTGCCCAACCAGCAGTTCGCGCGCGCGCTCGTGGACGGCGTTCTCGCGCACCTCGCGGAGCTCGACGCGCTGATTCAGAAGCACTCCACGCACTGGCGCGTGGAGCGCATGCCCAAGATCGATCGCAACGTGCTGCGGCTCGCGACCTACGAGCTCAAGTTCGATCCCGAGACGCCGGGCAAGGTGGTGCTCAACGAGGCCGTGGAGCTCGGCAAGGCCTTTGGCTCGGAAGAGTCGAGCAGCTTCATCAACGCCATCCTGGACAAGGTTGCCCAGGAGCTGAACCGGAAGTAGCCCGTGACCGTCGAGCACCTGGACGCCACGTTTGACGCGCTGGACACGCTCTCCATCGAGACGCTGGCGCTGTTCATGCTCACCGACCGCCGGCCGCTGAGGGGCGTGGCGGGGCTCGTCGACTGGCGGCTTTGCGGCGAGCTCTCGCGCGCGCTGCAGTCGGGCGGCATCACCGGCAAGCTCGGCGAGCGGCTCTTGATGCCCACGCACAGTCGGGTCGGCGCGCGGCGCCTGCTGGTGTTCGGCGCGGGGTCGAGCACCACGCCGCTGCCGGCGCTCGAGCTGGGCAAGGCGCTCGCGGCCGCGCGGCTGGCGGGCGCGAACGAGCTCGCGCTGGAGCTGCCCGAGAACGCGTCGCCGGACGCGGTGGCGAGCGCGGTGAACAGCTTCGACGGCAAGCGGCTGGTGCTCATCGGCGCGTCGGCCGAGCAGAAGGAGCGGCTCTCACAGCGCGCGAGTGAGCGGGCGAGCAAGCGCGCCTAGGGCGTCGGCGCTGGGAAGCGCCTCCCACAACCCTCCCTCGACGAGCAGGAAGGCGAGCGCGCGCCAATCGCTGTGGTACGCTTCCCCACGTGAGGCCGGGCTCAGGAATCAAGGTCCTGGTGGTGGACGACTCGAAGGCGGCGCGCGAGCTCTTGTGCGCCACGCTCGAGGAATTGCCCGACACCGAGGTCACGGAGGCGGTGAGCGGCTTTGACGCCCTCAAGGTCCTCCCGCGCCACCAGTTCGACCTCATCATCACCGACATCAACATGCCCGACATCAACGGGCTCGAGCTCATCAACTTCGTCAAGAAGAACCCCAGCTACCGCGACGTGCCGCTCTTCATCCTCTCCAGCGAGAACAAGGAGCAGGACAAGCAGCGGGGCCTGGCCCTCGGCGCCGCCGAGTACCTCACCAAGCCCTTCGAGCCGCCGCACCTTCTGGAGCTGGTGAAGCGTCACCTGGGACTCGGCGATCAGCAGGCGGTGTAGGCCGTGGCTTCTTCGAGCAAGAAGGCGCTGGCGGAGTTCCTCTCCGAGTCGCAGGAGATCGTCGAGGCCTTTGCCGCGAACCTGCTGCGGCTCGACGTGGAGAAGGGCGAGCCCGACCCGGAGCTGGTGAACGCGATTTTTCGTGGCGCCCACTCGCTCAAGGGCCTGGCGGGCATGTTCGGCGTGGGGCGGCTCTCGGACCTCGCGCACAACGCCGAGGATCTGCTCGACGCCCTGCGCATGGGGCGTGCGCGCTTCGACCGCGCGGCCGTGGATCTGCTGCTCGAGTTCGCGAACCTGGCGACCGCGTTGATCGGCGAGGTGGCGCGCGGCGAGGAGAGCCCGGCGAGTGGGGCGTCGGTGACCCAGCTCGTTTCGCGGCTGCAGACCGCCTCGCGACCAGCGCCGCCGACGACGTCGGTCGATCCGCTCGATGCGATGGGCCTGGACGCCTCGGTGCGCGCGGTGCTCACGGAGTACGAGGAGCACCGGCTCCGCGAGAACGTGAAGAAGGGCCTGCGGCTCTTGCGCGTGCGCGCGCGCTTCGAGCTGGCCACGTTCGATCAAGGCCTCGCTGACCTGAACGGCCGATTGAAACCATCGGGTGAAGTGATCTCCACCCTGCCATCGCCAGAGCCCGGCGAAGGCATCGCGTTCGACCTGCTCTTCGGGACCGCGAGCGCGCCGGACGACGTCCGCAAGGTGCTCACGGGTCTGCCCGTTGAGGTGAACGCCCTCGGCGGCAGCCAGGAACCAGGAACCAGGAACCAGGAACCCGTCATTGCGACGCCTCCCACCCAGGCCGCGCCGGTCTTCGCCCGCAAGCCGGAATCTCCTGCGTCGCCGATCAGCGTCGCCGACGACATCTCGCTGCGCTCGGTGAGCCAGACGGTGCGCGTGGACATCACCAAGCTCGACCGCTTGATGAACACCGTCGGCGAGCTGGTGGTGAGCAAGACGAACTTGCAGCGGCTCGCGGAAGCGCTGCGCGCCGAGCGTGATCCGGCGGCCTCGCGCGCGCTCCAGGGCGAGCTCTCGCGCGAGACGCGCACCCTGGAGCGCAAGCTCAACGAGCTCCAGGGCGGCATCCTCGAAGTGCGCATGGTTCCGCTGGAGCAGGTGTTCGACAAGCTGGCGCGGCTGGTCCGCAAGATTGCCCGCGACGCCGGCAAGGAGCTCGACTTCAAGGTCTCCGGCGGCGACGTGGAGCTCGACAAGCTCATCGTGGAAGAGCTCAGCGATCCGCTGATGCACCTCATCCGCAACGCCATCGACCACGGCATCGAGCTTCCCGACGAGCGCGAGCGGCAGGGCAAGCAACGCCGCGGCACGGTGGCAATGAGCGCGCGGCAGCAGGGCAACCACGTGGTCATCGAGGTGTCCGACGACGGCGCGGGCATCGACGACGAGCGCGTGCGCGCCGAGGCCATCCACCGCGGGCTCACCACCGAGCGCGCGGCGGAGGAGCTCAGCCGTCGCGACCTCTTCAACTTCCTCTTCGTGCCCGGCTTCTCCACGGCGCGCAGCGTGACCGAGCTCTCCGGCCGCGGCGTGGGCATGGACGTGGTGAAGACCAACATCGCCAACCTCTCCGGCATCATCGACGTGGCCAGCGAGCGCGGCGCCGGTACGCGCTTCTCCATCACGCTCCCGGAGACGCTCGCCATCCTGCGCGCGCTGCTCGTGGACGCCGCCGGCCGCCGCTACGCCGTGCCGCTCAACAGCGTGCTGGAGATCGTGGAGGTGAAGGTCCACGAGGTGGGCACGCTCGAGGGCCGCGAGGTGATGACCTTGCGCGGCCAGAGCTTGCCGCTGGTGCGCCTGGCGCGGCTTTTCAAGCACCCGGAGCAGCCGCCGCAACACTTGTACGTCGTCGTGGTGGGCCTGGCGCAGGAGCGGCTGGGCATCGCCGTGGACGGGCTGCGCGGCCAGCAGGACATCGTCATCAAGCCGCTGGGGAAGGTGCTCGGGCCCGTGCCGGGAATCGCCGGCGCGACGGACCTCGGCAATCGCCGGACGGTGCTGGTGCTCGACGTGGGCGCCATCGTGGAAGAGGTCCTCTCGCCCACCCGCGATCGTCAGGTGGCCTGACCAAATGGACCCGACTCGTCCCACCAGCGGCGGCGCTCGACCGGTCACCAACCCGGGTGCGCGGAACACCGTCGTGGACGCGCCGGGGCTCGAGGAGTTCTTCCTCCGCTCGGACGAGCAGCCCGCACAAGAGGCGTCGACGGGCGTGGCCATCGATCCCCTCGAGGAGCTCTTGCTCTTCGCGCTGGGCAACGAGTGGTTCGCGCTGCCGGTGCCGCTCCTGCGCGAGATCGTCATGCCGCCGCCGCTCTCGGAAGTTCCGCGCGCGCGCGCCTCGGTGCTTGGCGTGACCATGCTCCGCGGCGAGGTGGTGCCGGTGATGGACCCGCGGCAGAAGCTGCGCCTCGGGGAGCGCCTGCCCGCCGGGCACGGCACGCGCGTGGTGATCGTCGACGTCGGCGACGGGCCGCTCGGGCTCTGGGTGGACAAGGTGGTGCAGGTGCTGCGCGTGCGCGCGAGTCAGCTCGAGGAGCCGCCGCCGGGCGTGGCCGTCGAGGGCGATCCCGTGGTGCGCATTGGCCGGCAGGGCGAGCGGCTCTACGGCGTGCTGGACATGGGGCTCTTGCTCGTCGACGACGGCGAGGAGGGCTGACGTGACCACGCCGGAGCCCTCCGCCATCGCGCCGCTCTGCGCCTTCGCCGTGGGCGAGCAGGAGTACGTCATCGACGTGATGCGCATCCGCAGCATCGTGCGCCCGCTGCCGGTGACCGCCGTGCCGCACGCGCCGCCGTTCGTGGAGGGGATGATCGAGCTGCGCGGGGCCGTGATTCCGGTGGTCGATCTGCGCAAGCGGCTGGGCGCGCCGGCCGTGCCGCCGGGGCCCAAGGCGCGTATGCTCGTGGTGCTCGTCGGGGGACGTGAGGTGGCGTTGCTGGTCGACCGGGTCCTCGAGGTGATGCGAATCCCCCGCTCGGCGGTGCGCGCGGCGCCGCCCTTGCTGGGCGGTAACGGTCCCAAGTTCTACCTGGGCGTTTGCGACGCCACCGTGCGCGGCGAGACGCGGCTGCGGCTCCTGCTCAATTTGCGCGCGCTGCTCGAGTCGGTGGATGCGGTGCCGCGGGCGCTGGTCGGAGGCGCGCCGTGACCGCCGAGCTCACCGGCGGCGAGGAGAGCCGCTACCGCGCCGTGCGCGAGCTCTCGCTCGAGTCGCCCAAGGCGTTGGAGCAGCTCCTCGAACGGCTCTCCGACGAGAGCTGGCGCGTGCGGAAAGCGGCCGTCGAGCGGCTCGCCGAGGTGAAGCCCGTGGCGCGCGCGCTGCCGCACCTGGTGGCCGCGCTGGGCAAGGGCGATGACGCGCAGGCGCGAAACGCCGCCGCCGAAGCGCTCGCGCGAATCGGTGCGCCGGCCGTTGCGGCGCTCGCGGAGCGGCTCGGCAGCGACGACGGCGACGTGCGCAAGTTCGCCGCGGACATCCTCGGCGAGATCGGCCACGCCGACGCCATCGAGCCGCTCGCGCAGGCGCTCGACGACAAAGATCGCAACGTGCGGGCCGCCGCGGCCGAGGGACTCGGGAAGATCGGCGGGCCGCGCGCAGCCGTCGCTTTGGAGCGCGCGCTGAAGGCCGACGATCACCTGCTGCGCGTGTCGGCGCTGGATGGGCTCGCGCGCATCGGCGCCGTGCCGCGGACGGAGACGCTCGAGCCGCTCGCGCGCGATCGCTTCTTGCGTCGGCCCGTGTATCGCTTGCTCGGACGACAGACCGGCGATCGCGCGCTGGAGCTGCTCCTTCAAGGTTTGAGCGATCCGGGCCGCAGCACGCGGGAAGCGGCGCTCGCCGGCATCGCCGAGCAGACGCGCCGGGCGACGGGGTTCTTCTGGGGACGCCTGGTGCTGCTCGTGCACCGCGTGCCCGGCGGGACGGCGCCGCTGCTCAAGGCCGCGCTGGAGGCCCTGGGTCGTGAAGAGCCGGCCGCTGTCGAGGGCGCGGTCCTCATCCTGGGCGCGCTGCAGCACGCGGACGCCGCCGTCGCTGTTGCCGATCTCGGCGGCACCGAGCGCTACCGCGAGGCCGCGAGCACCGCGCTGTCGGCCATGGGCGCCGCGGCTGTGGCACCGCTCGCGGCCGGCGTCGACAAGCTCGCGCCGAGCGCGCTCTCGCTCGCGGCCGATGTGCTCGGCGAGCCGCACGCGAACGCGCTCTCGAGTCGCGCATTGGGCGCGCTCGACACGGCGACGCCGGAGCTCGCTTCGGAGCTCTTGGATCTGCTCGGGCGGATCGGCGGACCCGCGTCGGTCGAAGGGCTGCTCGCGCGCGTGGATGATCCGCTGCTCGGCGAGAGCGCGCGACGGGCGCTGGATCAGGTGGCCGCGCGTCATGGACAGGCGCTGGTCGAGCGCGCGCGTCAGCTCTGGGCGCAGGATCGCTCGCCGGCCACGCTCTTCCTGCTCGGCGCCGTGGGCGGACCGTCGGAGCTCGACGCCGTCCGCGAGGCACTGCACGAGAGCGATCCCACGATGCGCGTGGCTGCCGTGCGCGCGCTCGCCTCGCGGGGCCAGACCGACGCTGCCGAGGCGGTGGCTGCAACACTCACCGACGAAGCCGCAGAAGTTCGCGCAGCTTCGGTGCGTGCGCTGAACGCGCTCAAGCACGCGCAGCTGGAGACGGTGGTTCAGTCCGCGCTCGCGGATCCGGCGCCGCGGGTGGCGCTCGCCGCGGCCGAGGTCGCAGGTGTTGCACGGCTTCGCTCGCTCGTGCCTGCGCTCACGCAACTGGTCGAGCGCGGCACCGGCTCGGCCGCGCTGGCGGCGCTCGAGGCCCTGGAGCGGCTCGACGGGCTCGAGGCCGGTCTCCTCGCGCGCGCCAGCGAGCACGCGCACGCCGAAGTGAGCCGCGCGGCGCTGGAGCTCGCCGCAGGAAGAGCAGGGGGCCTGACGCTCTTGCGCGAGCGGCTGCGGCACGCGCGCTGGGAGGTCCGTCGCGCGGCCGCGCGGGTCGCGGGACGCGTCGGCGACCGCAAGCTGGTGCCCGAGCTGCAAGCGCGGCTCGAGTCCGACGAGGATCCGCTGGTGGTCGAGGCGCTGCACCAGGCCATCGCGGCCATTCAGGCCCGGGGAGGCTGAGCCGTGGCCCTGGGGCCCGCTCCGGTGGAGATGACGCCGGAGGAGTTTCGCCTCCTGAGCGAGCAGCTCTACGCCTACTCGGGCCTGCTCTTCCGCGAGGAGATGAAGTACCTGCTCGAGCGGCGCCTTCAAGTGCGCTTGCAGGAGCTCGAGCTCGGCGACTTCGGCGCGTACTACCGCTTCCTTCGCTACGACGCCGGCGGCCGCGACGAGCTGGCCATCGCCACCGAGCTCCTGCTCACCCACGAGACGTACTTCTTCCGCGAGCCGGAGCAGCTGCGCTCGTTCGCGTCGGAGGTGTTGCCGCAGCTCGCGCAGGAGAAGGCGACCAGCAAGCGGCTGCGCATCTGGAGCGCGGGCTGCGCCACCGGCGAGGAGCCGTACACGCTGGCGATGATGCTGCTCGACTCGGGGCTGTTCGAGGGCTGGGACGCGACCGTCTACGGATCGGACTTGTCGCGGCGCGTGCTCACCCAGGCCCGGCGCGGCGTGTACGGAGAGAGCGCCATGCGCGCCATGCCGCCCGACGCGCTCGCGCGCCACTTCGACACCACCGGGCCGGGGCAGCACCGCGTGCGCGACGAGGTCCGTCGGCGGGTGACGTTTGGGCAGGTGAACCTGCTCGATGATCAGAACCTGGCGCTGGTGGGGCGCATGGACGCCATCTTCTGCCGCAACGTGATGATCTACTTCGACCTGCCCGCGCGGCGGCGCGTGCTGCGCCACTTCTACGACAAGCTCGCCGAGGGCGGATATCTTCTGCTCGGGCACTCGGAGAACCTCATCAACGTGACCGCCGACTTCGAGCTGGTGCACCTGCGCGGCGACCTCGTCTACCGCAGGCCGAGGAGCTGACCCGCGATGGCGCTCCGCAAGCTCCGCGTACTGGTGATCGACGACTCGGCGCTCAACCGGCGCCTGCTGTCCGATCTCTTGTCCGACGACCCGGATGTGGAGGTCATCGCCACCGCGGCCGACGGCGAAGAGGGCCTCAAGCTCGCGCTCTCCGAGCGGCCCGACGCGGTGATCCTCGATTTGCAGATGCCGCGCGTGGACGGCTTCACCTTCCTGCGGCTCCTGATGGCCAAGCGGCCCACGCCGGTGGTCGTGTTCTCGAGCTACGCGCGCAAGGCCGACGCGTTCCGCGCGCTGGAGCTCGGCGCCATCGACTTCGTGGCGCGACCGGGACGGCCGCTTTCCCCGGGTGATCCGGTGGTCGCGGAGCTGATTCAGAAGCTCAAGGGGGTGCGGCTGCTCGGTCCGGGCGCGCTTCGAGCGGGTCGAACCACGACGGGAGAGTTGCAGATGGCGCGACGCCCCGCGCGCATCGCCGTCATCGGCGCGTCGACGGGCGGACCTCCGGCCATCACCCGCTTGCTGAGCCGGTTGCCCGCGGATCTGCCGATGGCCGTGCTCATCGCGCAGCACATGCCGGAGAAGTTCACCAAGGCGTTCGCCGAGCGGCTCAATCGCTCCAGCTCCTTCGAGGTCGACGAGGCCGGCGATGGCGAAGAGATTCAGGCCGGTCGCGCGCTGATTTCACCCGGTGGCGGCGACCTGGTGATCAGCCGTCGCGGCGAGCGGCTCTGCGTGCGGGTGCTCACCGGCGAGTCGAAGCGCAAGTATCGCCCGAGCGTCGACGCGCTCTTCGAGAGCGCCGCCGCCGTGGGGCACGAGCTCGGCGTGGGCATCGCCGGCGCGGTGCTCACCGGCATGGGCGCCGATGGGAGAGAGGGCATCATCGCGCTGCAGAAGGCCGGCGCGCTCACCCTCGCCGAGAGCCCGGAGACGGCTGTCATCTGGGGCATGCCCAAGGAGGCCGTCGACACCGGTCGCGTGTCGCGCGTGCTCCCGCTCGACGCGCTCATCGAGGCGCTCGTGCGATTTGGACGCGAAGGACGCTGAGCGTTCCGTCCGATCGCGGGACGTGGGCCGTGGGTCCTGCGGCCGATGCGGGTGGTGCACGGCCTACTGGCAGTAGCCGCTGGATCTGCAGGTGCTGCCCGTGCCGCAACCCCAGCCCGGATCGGTGCAGGGCGGCTGACAGATGCCGTTCGTCGCCAGGCCGCCGTCGACGTAGTCGTAGGGCCAGCAGAGGTACCCGAGGTGGCAGCTCGAGCGGCCGCCGCCCGGGCTGTTGCACGCCTGCTGGCAGAGCGCGAAGGTGCCGAACGACGCGCACGTGCCCGTGGGGCCGCACGCCCCCGCAGGCGCGAAGTCGCAGTCCGCGAGGCAGTAGCCGTTGGGCCAGCCGTCGCCGCCGCCGTCGGGGAAGAAGGGCGTGGCGCAGAACGCGTCGGCGTCGGTGCACTGCGCGTCGCTGGTGCAGGCCGTGCCCGGGACGCCCGAGCCCAGCGGCGTGGGATCGCAGTAGCCCTGCGCGTTGCAGGTGTAGCCCGTCGCGCACGGATAGGTGGCGCAGTTGGTGTCGCAGATGCCGGTGGAGGCCACGCCGCCCGTGGAGTCGTACCAGAAGTCGCAGACGTAGCCCGAGCGGCACGTCGACTGCCCGCCGCGAATCGACGGACACGACTGCATGCAGAACTGCCCCGTGGTGTAGCTCACGCACTCCCCGCCCAGGCAAATGGAGGCGTTGGCGCTGCAATCACCCGTGCAGTAGCCGCCAGGCCAAGCGCTGCTGAGCTGGCAGTAGCCGTCGCTGCCGCAGGGCGCATTCGAGGTGCACGCGGCGCCGCTCTCCACGCCGATGACGCCCGTTGTGCCCGTGCTGCCGGTGGTCGTGCTGCTGCTGGTGGTGCCCGTGGTGCCGGTGGTGCTCGTTGCGGTGCTGGTCGACGTCGAAGTCGTGGTCGATGTCGACGTCCCGGTGGTTGTGGTGCTGCTGCTCGAGGAGGTGGTGCTGCTCGAGCTCGACGAAGAGGTGCTCGAGGTGGCGCTGCTCGAGCTCGACGTGGTCGACGACGACAACCCGCCGGTGGTGCTGGTGCTCGCGCTGCTGCCCGTGGTCGACGTCGACGACGCGCCGGTCCCGGTGGTGCTCGCGGCGCTGCTCGAGGACGAGGAGCGGCCGGTGGTGCCGGTCGTGGATGACGCGCTCGAGCCCGAAGTGGATGCCGAGCTCGAGCTCGAGCCGTGGGTGCCCTCGATGGTGCCGCCGCTCGAGCCGCCGGACGCGCCCGAGCCAGACCCGCCGCCGATGGCGATGCCCGTGCTGGCGCCACTCGCCGACGCGGTCCCCACCGGCGGACAGCGCTTCTCCTCGCCGGGCGACTGGATGCAGTAGCCGCTCCTGCACTGCGCGGGCAGGGCGCAGTCGTTGTCCGACTCGCAGCGGATGCATTTGAACGTGGGGGAGCTTCCGCAGCCCGCAAGGGCCACGAGCAGCAGCGCGCTCAAACCCCCGAGGATTGACGGCAACCGCACGACACGCCTCCACGATCGACTTCCCAGTCTATGTCGAAAGTGTGTGGGCGTGTCGCGTCAGTGCGCGGGCGTGGCGAAAAGCTTCCGCACGCTGGTGAAGGCCTCGGCCACCTCGCCCGCCTTCTGGTAGCGCGCCGCCGGGTCCTTCATGAGCAGCTTGAGGATGATGGCCTCGAGCTGCGCCGGCAGGCGCGGGTTGAGCGAGCGCGGCGGCGGCGGGTCTTCCTTGAGCTGCTTCTTGAGCAGCTTGAGCATGTCCTTGTCGCCGAAGGGCACGCGCCCGGTGCACATGCGGTACGCGGTCACGCCGATGGCGTAGAGGTCGGTCGCCGGCGAGACCTTGCTCGAGTCGACGATCTGCTCCGGCGCCATGAACTCCGGCGTGCCCACGCCCATGCCCGGCGAGGTGAGCTTGGCCGCCGCGGAGAACTTGGCGATGCCGAAGTCCATGATCTTCACCACCCGCTGCTCGGTGATGAAGAGGTTCTGCGGCTTGATGTCGCGGTGAATCACGCCCACCGCGTGCGCTGCCTCCAGCCCGCGACAGGCCTGCACGAGCAGGTCGAGGCTCTCCGACACCGCGATGGGCTGCGCCAGGCGCTCCTTCAAGTCCTGGCCCACGAGCAGCTCCATGGTCAGGTACTTGTGCTCCGCGTAGGTGCCGATGTCGAAGAGCCGCACCACGTTGGGGTGCGCGATCGATCGCGAGGAGAGCAGCTCTTGCTTGAAGCGCGCGAGCAGCGTCGCGTCGTCCATGCGATCGAAGACCTTGACGGCGATCTGCTGGCCGATCTCGCGATCTGTCGCGCGAAAGACGCGGCCCATGCCGCCGCGGCCAATCAGCGGCCCCAGCTCGTAGCGCTCGGCGATGACCGCGCCCTCTTGAAAGCCCGGCTCCAGCTTCGCCGGGTTTACGCTCGACGGCCGGGCCTGTGCCGCTTGCAGGTCGCGCGTGTTGCGCCGCGCGGGCGTGCCGGTCGACGAGGTCATGCGCTGCGGCGGCCGCGTGGTCTGCTCCTCGAGCTCGGGATCGTCGGGTGGCTCGGCCTTGGGTGGCGCCGTGAACCTGATGGGCGTGGCCACCTTGGGCGGCGTGGCCATCCTCGGCGGCGCGGGCGTGCTCGACCGGGTGGGCGCGCGCGGCTGGATTTTGGTGGGCTCGGGGGCGTCGAAGAGCGGCTCGAGCTGCAGCATGGTGGGCGGCACGTCGCCCGTCTGCGTGTTGGGCCGGCCGATCTGCGTCTTCTCATCGGACAGGTCGGACGAGGCGGAGCGGAGCGTCTTCTCCGGCGCGCCCGGCCCAAAGCGATCGGAGCGCTCGAGCTGGGTCTCGATCTCGTCGGCCGCCTTGTTGAACCCGCCTTGCCGCAGGAGCGAGGCCGCGTGCTGGGCGCGCGCGCGCAGGTGCGGATCGCGCAGGGTGGCGAGCTCGTTGGTGCGCACGCCGAGCGTGTTCAGCAGGAGCTCCGCGCCCTCGATGAAGCGGCGCGCCTGGCCCAGGGCGCGGGCAGCCTCGTCGTGGGCCTCGGCCTGGACGAACTCACGCACGGCGGCGTCGAGGTCGCCCTTCTTCAAGAGATTGCGAGCGTTCGCAAGGATCTTGGGGTCGGCGGTGGCCATGGTGTCGCCAGAAGCGACAGACGCAGCGTAGCCCACCTCCCGGGGTGTTCGCGCGTCTTGCCGGGCCATTGGGGCTCCGCTAGCGTGCACCCCGGCCGGAGCGTTTCACTCCGCTTTCCGGGCCTCCGCGAATGAAGTCCCACAAGGTCCGCGCGCTGGTGGTCGACGACAGCCCCATGCTCCGCAAGAGCGTGGTGGCCGCCTTGCGCCGCATCGACGCCCTTCACTGCGTGGAGGCCGGCGACGGCGGCGAGGGCTTGAAGCGCCTGTCGAAGGAGCACTTCGACATCCTCCTCACCGACATCAACATGCCGGTGATGGACGGGCTCAAGCTCATCGCGGCCGTCCGGCAGCCGCCCCTCGGGCTGAAGATCCCCATCGTGGTCATCACCACCGAGTCGGACTCGAAGGACCGGGACCGGGCGCTCGCGCTGGGCGCCACCCGCTACATGGTGAAGCCGGTGCAGGCGCCCGAGGTCATCGCAGCCGTGAAGGAGCTGCTGGACCTGCCGTAAGCATCGCTACTCCCTTCGCGGCCCAGTGGGGCTATCATCTGTCCGCACCTTTGCGCGGGAATGCGGGGAGACATGTCCGAGCCCAAGCTGCGACTGGGGGAGCAGCTCCTGGCCGCCGGCCTCATCACCGATGAGGGCCTGCGCGAGGCCCTCGCCGAGCAGAAGGTGGAGGGCGGCTACCTCGCCGACCGGCTGGTGGAGCTCGGGCTGGTGGACGAACGCAACCTCCTGCGCTTCCTCGCCGAGCTCACCGGCGCCAAGTACATCACCGTGGACACGCTGGCGAAGGCGCAGCTCCCGCCCGAGGCGCTCGAGAAGGTGCCCGCGCGGCACGCGGAGCTGCTGTGCGTGCTGCCGCTCGCCTTCGACGCCCGGGACAGCGTGCTCACCCTGGCCGTGCCCGAATTGGAGCAGGGGCTCTTCGAGCAGGTTCGGCTCGCGGCGGCGGTGGCGAAGGTTCAGCCCATCGTGGCCCTGCGGGCGAGCATCCGGGCGGGCATCCGGCGCTTCTACTACGCGGACCACTACGCGTTTGCGACCCTCGATCACGGCACCGCCAAGCCCGTCGTTCGGCCGGCGGTGCGCGAGAGCATCATCGCCCGCTCGAGCGCGCCCAAGCCGATGCCGCAGCCGAAGGCGGCCGAGGACACCGAGCGGCTGCGCAACGAGCTCAACCGCTGGAAGGCGGTGGCCGAGCTCTCCCGCGTGCTGGCGCGCGAGCGGAACGTGAAGGCGCTCTTGCACCGCGCGCTGGCGTTCGCGTTCGACCAGATCCCCGCGGACGACGGCGTGGCGCTGCTCTGGGACCCCAAGGCCAAGCAGCTCGTGCCGCGCGGCGTGCGCGTGCGCTCGGGCGAGGTGGCCGAGGTGCCCGTGTCGGAGACGCTGCTCAAGGAGATCATCTCCGAGGGCGGCGCCATCACCACCGACGCCACCGTCGACGAGCGCTTCTCGTCCTCGGAGAGCATCATGGCCTCGGCGCTGCGCTCGGCCCTGGGCGTGGCCTTGAAGGTGAGCGATCAGCTCTCGGGCGCGCTGGTGTTCGGCACCCGCGGCGAGAACGCGGCGGTGTTCAAGCCCGAGGACCTGGCGCTCGCCGAAGAGCTGGCCAAGGAGCTCGCGCTGGCCATCGAGCGCATCCAGACCTTCCGCCGCGAGGAGACCGAGAACCTCCAGCGCGACCGCTACTCGAAGCACTTTCCGCCGGCCACGGCCGACCAGATCAACCAGGGCGCGCTCAAGCTCCCCGAGGGCGGCGAGCGCTACCGGGCCACGGTGCTGTCGGCGCGGGTCATCGGCTCCTCGGCCGAGCTCGGCGACGACGCCACGCCCAGCTCCATGGTGGGCACGCTCTCGCTTCACGCCGAGCAGATGTCGGACGTGGTCTTTGCCCACGGCGGCATGGTGCTCGACAACCCCGGCGCGCACACCGTGGCGCTCTTCGGCGTGCCCCGGGAGCGTGGCGACGAGCTCGACCGCGCGGTGATCACCGCTCGAGAGCTGCTGGAGCGGGTGCAGTTCGCCAACGAGCTCCGCATCGCCGAGGGGCGGCCGAGCCTGGAGATCTCCATCGGGATCGCGCGGGGCGACGTGATCGTCGGCGTGGTGGGCGAGCGGATGCGAAGCCAGTTCACGGCGCTGGGCCACGCGCTCTCCCGCGCGCAGCAGCTCGTCTCCAGCGCGCACGCGGGCGAGTTGGTGCTCGACGACGAGGTGGCGCAGGCCATCGAGGGCCGCGCGGGCGCCCTCGAGCCCGGCCCCATTTCCGGCAGCCAGAGGGTGAGGAGATAGCCAATGAGCGAGCTCGACCCGGGACTCAGCGGTGGGCCGTATGTCCCTGCGACGCAGACCAGCCGCTTGGCGGTGTTCTCGTTCTTCTCGTCGCTGCTCTGCTTGCCTGGCATCTCGGGGCTGCTGGGCGTGCTGCTGGGGGCGCTGGCGCTGCGGCAGATCAACAGCACCAACACCATCACCGGCTCCAACCTGGCGCTCACCGGCATCCTCGGTGGGCTCATGAACCTCGTGGTGTGGGGCGGCGTGGCCCAGCACTACGCCGAGGTGCAGAAGCACATCGACGAGCCGACGTCGGCGTTCATGGCCGCGTACCTCAAGTCGGAGGCCGATGGCGAGGCCGCTGCCGCGCCAGGCCTGCGCCCGCTCATGCGCCACGGCGAGGGCGAGCTCATCCGCAAGGCGCTCCTGGAGCGGTTCGGCGGCTTCAAGGAGCTCGGGCCGCGCAGCAAGTTCGACTACAAGTTCGACATCAAGGGCGAGCACATCTCGACCACCTACGCGATCGTCTTCAACAACGGCGCGCCCTGCACCGGCCGCTTCGAGTACGCCACCAACGAGAAGGAGCTCCGGGTGGTGGGCTTCGAGTTCACCTCGCCGGTGCTTCGCGACCTCACCATCAACAACCAGAACGGCCTGCACGGCAAGTCCACGCCGGACGTGGGCGACTTCTCGGAGCCGTCGAGCAACGATGCCGCGTCGCGGCTGAAGTCGTTCAAGTAGAAAGTCAGGCATCGAACCGGGCCGAGCCCCATTGTTGAAGGAGCCGAGGGCACTCCGTGACCGCCAGCCAGCCCCAGGATCCCAGCGCCTTGCCTGCCGCGCCGCTGCGCCTCGTGCCCGCCGGGCCCGAGCACGCTGGCCTCTGGCTGCGCTGGCGTGACGAGCGCTTGGCCCAGCGCTTCAACCCGCTGGACACGATGACGCTCTCCGACCTGCGCCGCCGCCTCGAGGGCTGGGACGGCCGCCTCACCGATCGCCGCCGCGACGAGTACCGCTGGCTCATCCTCCACGGCGAGGAGCCGGTGGGGACGGCCGCGCTGATGAAGCCGTCGTGGCGCATGGGCTACGGCGAGATCGGCTACCTCATCAGCGAGCCCTTTCAGGGCCGCGGGCTGGGCACGCGGGCGGTGCGACTCCTCGTGACCCACATCTTCCAGGAGACGGCGCTGCGAAGGCTTCAGGCGCTGGTGAGCGTGGAGAACATCGCCTCGCAGCGGCTGCTGGAGCGGCTCGGCTTCACCTACGAGGGCACGCTGCGGCAGTACTTCGTCATCCAGGGCAAGCCGGTGGACGAGAAGCTGTACGCCATGCTCCGCGGCGATTGGCGTCAGTAGGCTTCGCGGACCACGGTGGTGAACGCGAGGCCGCCGTCGCCCAGCGGGCAGCCCTGGCTCCAGGCCACCCAGAGGTCCGTCTGGCCCGCGGCGATGCTGGGCGCGGTGTTGATGCACTCGGGCCGCTCGGCGATGGCGCCGCCGTTGGGACCGGGATCGGCGGTCCAGGGATCGTCCTGGCTGGCGGCGAGCGGCAGGTGGTGGAGGGCGATGTTGCCGCTCGCGGTGACCACGAAGATGGTGCGGCCGAGCTGCGCCGCAGCCAGGTACTCGTCGGCGGGCAGGGCATTGCCAATCGCCGAGAAGTCCGCTGCGCTGCCCGCGGGTACGGAGCCCGTGCTGTAGAGCTGCGCGGTGCTGCCGTTCTCGTTCTGCAGCACGAAGGGGACGCCGTCGGCCTCGAAGAGGAAGAAGTCGGAGATCGTCGGCACCGGGCTGGTGGAGCCGACGGCCGGGTAAGCGCCCGTGTCGCGCTGGAGGACCTGGACCACCTGGTTGTTCGAGCCGCCGGCCGGGTCGCGATCCACGGCGCCGACGAAGAAGTCGCGCGCGCTGCCGGCCGCGCGCACCCACGTGGTGGCGGAGACCGAGGCGTTGGTGAAGGCGAGGTTGATGGCCGGGTCGAGCGTGCCCGCGCTGGGGTCGAAGGGCTGGAGGCTCACCTCGCCATTGCTGGCGTCGGTCAAGATGACGATGAAGAGGCCCGTGCCGTCGGAGAGCTCGCCGTAGACGTCCTGGCTGCCGTTCGGAAATCGCTGTAGCCACGTGCCCCCCGCGTACTCGTAGAGGTCGTAGGTGGTGGGGCCGCGGTCGTTGCCCAGCAGCGCGTAGAGGTTTCCGCCGGCCTGCGCGAGGTGGTGGTGGCCCGCGATGGGGTCGTCGCCCTGGGTGAACTGGTCGGACACGCAGCCCGACGGGTCGGTGGGCACCAGTCCGGCGTCGGTGACGTCGAGCGGGTAGAAGCGGCCATAGTCCATCGCGTTCGAGTCCGACGCGCACGCGGCCGCGCCGCGCTGGCGGGAGATCACGTGCACGCCGCCCGGCGTCCAGGCGATGACCGGCGTGGTGTCGAGGTTGGTGGCATCGACGGAGACGTTTCCGCTCACGTCGCTGAAGAGCCGCCAGCGGATGGCGTGCGGCGTGAAGTGCAGCGTGAACGGCACCACCGAGGTCGGGTTCGCGCCGTCGGTTCCGAGCACGTTCTGCACGCTCAGCGTGTATCCCGTGTCCAGCGCGAGCGGCGTGTCGTAGGTGAGCGTGATCGTGCGCGACGTGGCGTCGTAGCTGAGCGTGCCGGAGATGAGTTGGTTGCTGCCGTCGGCGGTCACGCTCACGTTCGCGGGATCGGTCGCCGAGGTCGCGCTCACGTCGAGGGTGAAGGTGACGCGCGCGCCGAAGATGGCGTTCTGATCGGCCGTCGAGGGATCCGACGCGAGCACGTACAGCGTGCCGTCCGGCGTGATGTTGCCGCCGTCGCCGCCGTTCGGGCCCGCGTCAGTTCCGCTGGTCGGGAGCGGTGTGGTTCCGAGCGTCGTCTGCACCGCCGTGAGCTCGCCGGCGAGCACGACCACGTTCGGGATGGGCGCGTCGACGTAGCCGTCGTGATGCACGGCGACGGCGTACACGCCCTCTGCGATTCCGTCGAAGCGGCCGTCGCCGTTCGAGTCGGTGGTCGCGTCGGGCGGCAAGCTTCCCGCGCCGGTGAGGTGCAGCTTCGTGCCCGACTTGTCTGCGGCGGGGTTGAGCTCCACGTGCACGCTGAGCGAGCCGGTGCCAGGCGGGCCCTGGTGCGGTGTGAGGATGATGTCGTCGACGGTGAAGAGCTGGCCTGCGCCGAGCGCGAGCGCGCCGAGCGTGACCGGCTCGTAGCCCGTGAGGAACACCGACAGGGTGATCGAGCCCGCCGGCAGGCCGGCGAGGATGAAGCTCCCGTCGTCGGCGGTGGTCACCGTGAACGGCCCCTGCGGCACGAACACCACTGCGCCGCCGTTGCCGCCGGGCGAGTCGAGCGCGTCGCCGCGGCGCACCCGGCCCTTTACCGTGGCAGGACGCGCGACCACGATGTCGCCGGTGTCGATCTGCAGGCCCGGACCCGCGTGCAGATCGGCCAGGCTGAGCGCGCTCCGGCGATCGATCTGGCCGTCGCCGTCGCTGTCGAACTCCACGAGCAGCGTGCCGTCGGTGATGGTGATGCCCGAGAGCAGGAAGCGGCCGTCGCTGCCGCAGGTCGTGGCCAGCGAGCTGCCGAGCAGGCCCACCCGCGCGCCGCCCGCGGGCTCGAGCTCTCCCGAGGCGCTCCGCTGGACGACCACCCGACCGTAGAGCGTGCCGGGCTGGCTGGCGACCGGCGCGTCGAAGCTTCGCGAACATCCGCAGAGCAGGGCGAGCAAGAGCAGGACAGGGCGGCGCATCGCGCGAGTGTACCGGCTCGCTCGCTCTTCGCGTCTTCCCATTTTCTTGCAGATCGAACCGACGGTCTGGCCCGCGTCGGCCGAGCAGCAGCCCGAGCGCCGTCGGCTTCCACCCGCGCGGTCGCGTGCGGACCTTCTGCCCATGGGCCGGACGTTTCCGAACCTCGATGCCGTCCGCGTGACGGTCCCGGGCTACTACTTCAACGCGAAGCTCATGAAGCTGGCGCGGCTCTCGATTGGCGAGAAGCTGCCGCACCATGTGGGCGCCTGGGAGTTCGTGGCCCCGGAGCACGCCATGAGCTCCAGCGAGGTGGTTGCCGCGCTGCGGCGTGAGCGGCCGGAGCTGGACTTTCGGAGGCTCACGTACACCGTCCGCAGCCCGCTGGAGCGGCGCTTCCCCATTGGGCTGTCGCCGCGCGTCCAGCTCATGCGCTACGCGCTGGTGGCCCTGGGGGCGCTGGCGCTGGGGGCGTGGGCCGGGAGCCTGAGGCGTCGTCGCCGACGCAGACTGTGGGTCTAGGTGGCATCGCTGCGGGCGGGCGAGCGGGTGGCCTATACTCAGGGGGCTTGGTTCTTCGCTGCGAGCAGGGAATGGGACGGGTCGTCTGGGCGCTGGGGTTGGGCGCCGCGATGGCGCTTTGGACGCGGCCCGCGGCGGCGCAGGAGCGCCCTGCCGTCGATCTCGATGCGATGCACGAGGCGATGTCGGGCGGCCCCGACGAGCACTACTCGAGCGCGCGCGCGTACTTCTACTACCTGCGCGCGATGACGCTCTCCGGCAACAACGACCACGCCGCCGCGATCGAGGACCTGCGCCAGGCGGAGATCTACGACCCCGACTCGCCGCGCGTGCGCGTGGCCCTCGCGGAGCAGCTGGAGCGCCTGGGCGAGCTGAGCAAGGCCGACGAGGAGCTGCGCAAGGCGGCCGCGCGCACGCCCAAGGACGAGCCCACGCTCTTCGCGCTCGGACGCGTGCTGAGCGAGGAGAAGAAGCCGGCGAAGGCCATTCCCTGGCTGCAGAAGGCGCTCGCCATCGATCCCAAAGACGCCAGCGCCGCCATCGCGCTCGCGCAGGCGCACCTCGAGCTGGGCCAGGTCGAGGTGGCGGTGAAGACCATCGACGTCTTGGCCAAGGCGAGTCCGCTCGAGTCCGCGGGCTACAAGTACCTCGGCCAGGCGCTCGCGGAGCGCGGCGATGTGCGGCGCTCGGAGAAGGCGCTGCGTCAGGCCAAGGTGCGGGCGCCGGGCGACGTGGAGACGCTGCAGCTCTTGGCGCGGCTCCTCGAAGACACGGGGCGCCTCGCCGAAGCCGCGAGCGCGTACGACGAAGCGCTCGCCAGCGATCCCGAAGAGCCGAACGTGCTGCTCGCCGCAGGCACGCTGGCGCTGCGTCGGAGCGATCCGCAGACCGCCAAGGCCTACTTCGACCAGCTCCTGGGCGTGATGCCCGACGACACGGACGTCAAGGTGAAGGTCGCGTTCGCCTGGTTCGGCGCTCACCGGCTGCACGAGGCGGGGCAGCTCCTCGATGAAGCGCGCCGCAGCGTGCCCGACGACTCGCGGCTCGCGTTCTACGCGGGCCTGGTGCACGAGGACGAGCACGCCTTCGATGCTGCGGCCGAGTCGTTCAACGGCGTGGACAAGGGCGCCGAGCTCTACCCCGAGGCGCGGCTGCACCTGGCGACCTGTTTGTCCGAGGCCGGTCACCACGACGCGGCCATCACCGCGCTGCAGCAAGCGCTGGTGGATCACCCGGGCTCGACCGTGTACCTCACCGCGCTCGCCGACGCGTACGCGCGCGCAGGCAAGCTGCAGCAGGGCATCGAACTCTTGCAGCACGAGGCCGACGGCCAGGGCTCCGACGATCTCTACGCCGCGCTCGCGGACCTCTTCGAGCGCAACCACCGCACGGGCGAGGCGATCGCTGTCCTCGAGAAGGCGCGCCTCGAGCACGTGAACCACCCGCGGCTCATCTACTCGCTCGCGGTGGCGTACGCGAAGGCCAACGATCCGTCGAAGGCCGTGGGCACCATGAAGCAGCTGCTATCGCTCGAGCCCGAGAATGCCAACGCGCTCAACTTCATCGGCTACACCATGGCCGAGGCGGGGACGGATCTCGAAGAGGCGGAGAAGTTCGTGAAGCGCGCGCTGCAGCTCCGGCCCGACTCGGGCGCGTTCACCGATTCGCTGGGCTGGGTGCTCTACAAGCGCGGCCTGTTCCGGCAGGCCGTCGAGGCGCTGCAGCACGCGGAGACCCTCACGCCCAACGAGCCGGTGATCATCGAGCACCTCGGCGACGCGCTCTCCAAGGTTGCGCGGCGCAACGACGCCGGCGACGCCTACAAGCGCGCGCTGGAGTTGCTCGATCAGGACACCGATCCCATCGAGCGAGACCAGGTGGAGCGCAAGCTCAAGGCCATCAGCGTGCAGCAGGCGGGGAACTGAGTGGCCCTCGCGCCCGACGTCCTCGATGCCCTGGGGCTGCCGATCCTCGAGGTCGGCGGGGTGCAGCTCGCCGTGGAGTCCGCGCGGCTCTACTGGCCCAGCGGCGAGGCGCGCGTGGCCGTGCTGGTGCAGGCCGCGTGGTCGGGCGCGGTGACGGTGGAGCTCGAGCTCACCTCGGGCAACGCGCGCGCCGTGCGCCAGGTGACCGTTCGCGACGCCGAGGTGCGGCGCGCGCGGCTGTCGCTCTCGCTGCCTGAAGGCGTGGCGCCGATTTCACTGGCGGTGAAGTCGAAGATTCCCGAGGGAGTCGAGCGCGTGCGCGCCGCCTGGCTCAAGGACCAGGTGGCGCCGGAGCCGAAGGCCGATGCGTCCACGTTTGGCGCGATGTTTGGCGCGCTGCGCTTCGCCATGGGCAAGCGCGAGAAGAAGGTCGACGCGCGCGGGCCGGAGCAGGGCGCGCTGAGCGTCGAGCTGGAGGCGGTTGGCGCCGCGCCCCCCATTGCCGCCGAGGACGAGGCCGTCTGGCAGCCGGGCATGCCCGAACCGGAGGCGACCGGTGAGCTTCGCGTGTCCATGCCCGCGCCGCCGATGTCGACGGAGACGCGCACCGGCTCGCGCGGTGAGCGCATCGAGTGTCCGCACTGTTTCGCGCTCGCGTACGTCGAGGAAGTCCGCGTGGAGCTGCGCTGCCCGAGCTGTGCGCACGACTGGCGACTCTGAGCGTCGAAGCGCGCTTGCCGCGTCGAAGCAGCCCAAGTAGGGTCCGCGCTCTTTCCCCGGAGGGACCGTGGCCGACATCCGCCGCGACGAGGGCAGCTTCCCCACCGCCGATAACCTGAAGCTCTTCTGGATCTCGGCCACGCCCGAAAATCCAAAGGCGCACCTCGCGCTGGTGCACGGGTACGCGGAGCACATTGGCCGCTACGGGCACGTCGTCGATCACTTCGCGGGGCTGGGCTACGCGGTGCACGGCTTCGACGTCCGCGGTCACGGGCGCAGCGAGGGCCGCCGCGGCCACGTGCGGCAGTTCAGCGACTACATGGACGACCTGCAGCGCTACCTCGACCGCGTGAAGATCGCGGCGGGCGGCAAGAAGGTCTTCTTGTTCGGCCACTCGCACGGCGGGTTGCTCGCGGCCACGCACCTGCTCGGGCATCCGACGGATCTCGCGGGCGCGATTCTCACCTCGCCGTTCTTCGGGCTCGCGTTCAAGCCGCCGGCGGTGAAGGTCACCGCAGCGAAGATCATCGGCCGCGTGGTTCCGGGACTGCACCTGGGCAATGAGATCAAGAGCGAGCAGCTCACACGCGACCAGGGCTTCGTGGAGGCGCACCGCGCCGACAAGCTGGTGTTCAACGTGACCACGCCGGGCTGGTTCATGGCAGCCACGGCGGCGCAGGAGCGGATCATCGCCGAGGCAGGCCAGGTGACGTTGCCGGTGGGCATCTTCGCCGGCGGCAACGACCCCATCGCCGACGTGAAGCTCGCGCAGGCGTTCTACGAGCGCTGCGGCTCGGCGGACAAGAGCTTCAAGGTGTACGAGGGCGCGCTGCACGAGGTGCTGAACGAGACGAACCGCGCGGAGGTGTATGCGGACATCAACGCGTGGATCGAGAAGCACCTCTAGTTCGGGCGATGCGGTTTCGTTTTCTCGCGCTGGCTTCTCTCGTTGCGGTCGCTGCGTGCGTCGCGGCGAAACATGAAGAGAAGGCCAACGTCATTTCGCAACCTGATGGTGGCCGGCCGCTTTCGTTTCCGCGCGTCAAGCCGGGACTGAAGTGGCCGCCCCCGCTGGCGAGCGTGCGCGGGCGCGGGCTCGCGCTCTTCCGCTGCGACGTCACCATGCGTGGCACGGCGGAGAACTGCACGGTCGAGAAGGGCGTGGACGGGGTGGACGATGAAACGCTGCTCGCATTCGCGCGCAGCCTGAGCTTCGAACCCGCGCAACGGCCGGACGGGACACCCATCGACTTTCAGGACGACCGGTTTTCGATCGATATCAGGCCAGCGCGAGCTGCAGCAGACGGCGGCGCGTACCACGCGAGCGGCACTGACGACGACCCGGTCTTCTTTACGCCTGACATGAAGAAGCCGAAGTTCGATGAGGTCCGCTCTGAGCCGTTTCATTGGACGGCTCGCCAAGTCGACGCTCAGATCAGCGGGCTGGTGCTCGTCCAGTGTGACCTCACCAGGACCGGGCACCTCTGGAATTGCATGGTGCTGAAGCGACTCGAGGCGGTCAGCGACGATCAGATCCTCAAATACGCCGACGGAGTCGTCTACTCGCCGGCTGAGTTTCCCGACGGAGGCGCCGCCGCGATCGCGCGCTTCACCGTCCCGTTGCGGCTCAAGGTGCCGTAGGTGCGCTGAGGTTGCGCGGACATCGCCCCGAGGGTCGAGAGAGAGGCGCTGGCGATGATTGTCCTTCGTGCGCGAATCGTGCGGAGCAAGAACCCGGAGCCACCGTGGCAGCCGGGACCCTACGTGGCTCCCGACAGTGTGTTTCCCACGCCGACGCGACTCGAGATTGAACTCGATAGTTCAGGCTTTTTGCTAATTGGATACAACGACGCTGGCAAGGGCTGCGGCGATAATTGGTTCCAATCAATTGACGATGCCAAAGCTGCCGCGGAAGCTGAGTATGAACTCGCACCAGAGGGCTGGATGCCCGTAGAGCCCTAGAACGGGCCCTAGAACGGCCTAGAACTCCGCGTACCCCGGGTGCCGCGGGAACGGAATCACGTCGCGGATGTTCTTCACGCCCGTGACGTACATCAGCATGCGCTCGAGCCCGAGCCCAAAGCCCGCATGCGGCGCCGAGCCGAACTTCCGCAGCTCCAGGTACCACCAGTACACGCTCTCATCGAGCTTCATGGCGCGGATCTTCTCGAGCAGCACGTCGTGGCGCTCTTCGCGCTGGCTGCCGCCGATGATTTCGCCAATGCGCGGCGCGAGCACGTCCATCGCGCGGACGGTCTTCCCGTCCTCGTTGAGCCGCATGTAGAAGGCTTTGATGTCCTTCGGGTAGTCGGTAACCACCACGGGCTTCTTGAATACTTCCTCCGTCAAGTAGCGCTCGTGCTCGCTCTGGAGATCGATCCCCCACTTCACGGGGAACTCCCACTTCTTGCCCGACTTCTCGAGCCGCTCCACGGCTTCCGTGTACGTCACGTGCTGGAAGTCGCTGCCGGCCACGTTCTCGAGCGTCTTCAGCACCGTGTCATCCACGCGCTTGTTGAAAAACTCGAGGTCGGCCTTACAGTTATCGAGGACGTAGCCAATAATATATTTGAGGAATGCCTCGGCGAGCTTGCGGTCTCCGTCGAGATCGCAGAACGCCATCTCGGGCTCGATCATCCAGAACTCGGCGAGGTGCCGCGGCGTGTTCGAGTTCTCTGCGCGGAACGTGGGGCCGAACGTGTACACGTTCGTGAACGCCAGCGCGTAGATCTCGCCCTCGAGCTGGCCCGACACCGTGAGGTGCGCGGGCTTGCCGAAGAAGTCCTTCTTCCAGTCGATCTCGTTCTTATCGGTGCGCGGCAGCGGCTTGTTGAGATCGAACGCGCTCACGCTGAACATCGCGCCGGCGCCCTCGGCGTCGCTGGCCGTAATGATCGGCGTGTGGATGTACATGAAGCCGCGTTCTTGGAAGAACTTGTGAATTGCGTACGAGAGCGCGTTCCGCACGCGCGTCACGGCGCCCATGATGTTCGAGCGCGGCCGCAGGTGAGCAATCTCGCGCAGGAACTCGAGCGTGTGCCCCTTCTTCTGAAGCGGGTAGGTCGTCGGGTCCGCCGGGCCGTAGACGTTGAGCGCCTTCGCACGGAGCTCCACCGGCTGGCCAGCCGCCGGCGACGCCACCAGCTCGCCGCTCACCCGCACGCACGCGCCCGTGGTCACCTGCGACATCACGTTCTCGGGCACGAGCCCCGCGTCGAGCACGATCTGCAAATCGGTCGCGCTCGAGCCGTCGTTGATCTGCAAGAAGGTGACGCCCTTCGAGTCGCGGCGGGTCTTCACCCAGCCGTTCGCCTCGATGGCGCTGCCCACGGCAGCCTTGAAGATGTCCTTGATGTAGTGGCCGGGTTCAATCATTGGCGTGTCCCTACTTGTCGAGCTTCTTCATGAAGTCCTGGCCCAGCTCGCGCGCGCGCTGGGTCGCCGCTTCCACGGCATTGATCAACGTCGTCCGCATGCCGCCGGCCTCGAGCGTGTGCAAGCCCGCGATGGCCGTACCGCCCGGCGAGGTCACCTGATCCTTGAGCTGACCCGGATGGATGCCGGTCTCAATCAACAGCCGCGCGCTTCCGGCCACGGTCTGCGCTGCGAGCGCCTGCGCGGTGCGCCGCGGCAGGCCGACCTTCACGCCTGCATCCGCGAGCGCCTCAATGATTAGAAAAATATAAGCCGGGCCACTTCCAGAAAGCCCGGTCACCGCGTCGAGCAGATACTCCTCGGTCACGACGGTCATGCCCACCGCGTCGAAGATGGCTTTGGCCGTCTCGAGGTCGGCAGGCGTGGCGTGCTTGCCGCCGGCAATGGCGGCCGCGCCCTGGCCCACGAGCGCGGGCGTATTCGGCATGCTGCGCACGATGCGCGCGCCGGTGCCGAGCTTGCGCTCCATGGCCGCGATGGGTACGCCCGCGGCCACGCTGATCACCAGCTGATTGGCGCCGATCCCCGACGACACCTCGTCGAGCAAATCCGCCATGGCCTGCGGCTTCACGCTGAGCACCACCACCTCGGCGCCCTTGGCGGCCGCGAGGTTGTCGCGGGTGGTTGCCACGCCGTACTGCTTGGCGAGCTCCTCCAGCCGCTCGCCGCGCTTGCCGGTGACGGTGATCTCGCCGGGCTCGCTGGTCTTGGCCCGGAGCAGGCCGCGAACCAGCGCCTCGGCCATGTTGCCGCCGCCCAGGAACGCGAGCTTCTTGCGCAACGCCATCGCCCAGCTCCTTGTGAAACGCGCGCGGAGCATCGCCAGACGGCGCGCCGCAAACAAGCCCAAACTCGGCGGATGGATCTATCGCCCGAGCGCGAGCGGCAGGCGCTGGCTCGGCAAGTTGGCCGTCTGCTTGGAGTCGACGGGCAGCGGCGGCGCGCTGATGGCGCCCGCGACCTCCTCGATCTCGAAGCGCAGCGGCAGCACCGCGCGCGGCGTCACCAGCGGGAAGATGCCCGAGCCCTGGTAGCTCGAGGCGAAGACCTGGAGCGACTGCACGCCCACCGTCTCCCCGCCGGTGCCGCTGAAGTCCACGAGCACGTCGTCGTCGCTCATGTCGAGCGACTTCATGAGCGGCTCGAGCTCGGTCCGGGCCGCGTTCCAGCGCGGGTCCGCCCTGCCGAAGAGCTCCTGGGTGCTGCTCACCTGCGAGGTGTTGTCTCCCTTGGCCACCGGCGCGGTGAAGCGCTCGGCCACCACCACGTACTTGCCCGGGAGCTGCGGCAGGCTGACCTGGAGCAGCGAGTACACCGGCTCGTTCACGTGGATGGGCCGCGTGAAGTACACCTCCGCGCCGAGGCGCCAGTCGCGCTCCAGGTCCTTGGTGAAGAGGTCGGGGTGGCTGGCGAACTCCATGTCCTCGCGGGGCAGGCGGCGGGCGATGGCGGTGACCGTCTTCTCGGGGTCCACCGCGCCCCGCCAGCGGCCCTCGGGCGTGATGCGCATGCCCACGGGGACGCCCGTGAGCGCCACCAGGAGCGGATCCTCGTCGGGGTCGCCGTTCTTGGTCTCGGCGTGGCTGGTGAGGACCTCTTCCAGCGTCCAGTCGCCGGAGGCGTCGCGGGTGGCCCAGAGCCGCGAGTTCTCCTCGCTGTCGAAGTGCATGGGCTCGGGCGAGCCCGGCTGCGAGGGCAGGGTGCGGTGCCGCTGCACCCGCAGGCCCCAGGGCGTCTGCACCTGGGGCTCGAACTTGAAGGGAATGACGTCGCCGAGGGCGGGCTGCGGCGTCGCCGGCTTCGCCGCAGGCTGCGCTGCGGTCTGCGGCGTCTCGCTCATGGGTGCGGCGGTCACGCAGCCCGCGAGCATCGCGGCGAGCAGCCAGGCGCTTGCCCGAACAGGCAGGGTCCCGGAGGTGTTGAGGTGGGCAAGGCGGGTCGAGGGCATTGGGGCCATTGTAACGCCCACGTCCGGCTCGGCCGCCGGGAAATTGGCCGATGTCGAGATGGATGCTAAACCTTTGTAGCCACTTGCCTCCGGCCGACCGGATGCAGTGCGGGCGCAGGGCCCCATTGGCGGCGCGATGAGCGAGAAGAAGCGAATCGTGGGCATCGACCTGGGCACCACGAACACGTGCGTGGCGTACGTGCGCAACCGCATTCCCAAAGTGGTCCCCACCGACCGCGGCAACTTGATCCTGCCGTCCGTCGTCGCGCTCACGCCCAAGGGCGACATGGTCGTGGGCGGCGTGGCCAAAGACCAGATGGTGGTCAACCCGCGCAACACCATCTACGGCGCCAAGCGCCTCATCGGCCGCAAGTACGACAGCAAGGTCGTGCAGCAGCTCAAGGGCTACTACTCCTACGAGATCACCTCGAACGAGAACGGCGACGCCGCCGTCACCCTCGGCGACAAGACCTACTCACTGCCGCAGATCTCCGCGTTCGTGCTCGGGCACGTGAAGACCATGGCCGAGCAGTTCCTCGGCGGGCCCATCGAGGAGGCGGTGATCAGCGTCCCCGCCTACTACAACGACAACCAGCGCAACGCGGTCAAACAGGCCGGCAAGATGGCCGGCTTCGACGTGAAGCGCATCGTCAACGAGCCCACCGCGGCCGCGCTCGCGTACGGCTTCTCACGCGGGCTGAAGCAGAAGGTGCTCGTCTACGACCTCGGCGGCGGAACGTTCGACGTCTCGGTGCTGCAGCTGCACGACACCGTCTTCGAGGTTCTGGCTACGGGCGGCGACACCTTCCTCGGCGGCGTGGACTTCGACAACCGGATCATCGACTTCGTGCTCGCGCGCGCGAAGGAGGAGCTGAAGCTCGACCTCGCCGAGGATCCACAGGCGCTGCAGCGCATCAAGGGCGCGGCCGAGTCGGCGAAGATTGATTTGTCGCTGATTCCGAACGTGACCATCGAGCTGCCGGGCATCGCCGAGCGTCGCGGCCGCTTCGTCGACCTGCGCGTGCCGCTCACCCGCGACGAGCTCAACCGGCTCACGGCGGATCTCGTGGGCCGCACCTTCGCGCTCTGCGACCAGGTGCTCAGCGAGAAGGGGCTCACGCCTGCAGACATCGGCGAGATCATCCTCGTGGGCGGCCAGAGCCGCATGCCGCTGGTGCAGCAGGAGATCCAGCGGCACTTCGGCAAGCCGCCGCGCAAGGGCGTGCACCCCGACGAGTGTGTCGCGCTCGGCGCCGCGCTGCTGGCGGAGTCGCTCGGCACCGCGGACTCGGTGACGCTCATCGACGTGCTCTCGATGCCGATTGGCATCGCGCTGCCGAACGGGCGCTTCCGCCGCATCGTGGACAAGAACGCGCCGATTCCGATGACCAAGAGCTTCCGGCTGCCCGCGCCGCGCGAGCCCGGCGCCACGGTCATCGAGATGGACATCTACCAGGGCGACTCCGAGTACATCGTGGACAATGAGTTCCTGGGCTCGCTCCGGGTGCCCGCCAGCGCCGCGGGCCGGCGCATCGACTTCAAGCTCAACGAAGAGTGCCTGCTCACCGTCTTCGTCGAGACGGCCGATCGGGGCGTGCAGCAGGTCGAGCTCGCGACGCGCGACACGCCCGCGCAGCTCAAGGCCGCGCTCGCGAAGGAAGAGGCCGAGCGGCAGTCGCAGGCCGAGCAGCTTGGACCGGAGCCCGAGCGCGGCGGCATCTTCAGCTCGATTCGGCGCATCTGGGGTGGCAACTAGCGCTTCGCGCGGTGGCTGGCGGCTCGTGGCTGGTGGCTTGTTGGAGTGACGATGGCCGTTTTCCCGAGCGAGGCCTGGTGCAAAGAGGTCATCCGCCTGGCGGAGGCCGATCCCGAGCTCGCCCAGGCCAGCCAGGGCTGGAAGGGCGACTTCTGTGTGGTGATGCTCGCCCAGCCGCCACACCTGCCCGAGCCGTTCTGCATCCACCTCCGGCCCGAGGGCGCGCGCATCGCCGAGTTCCGCGTCCTCGATGATCCCGACGAGGCCGAGGAGATTCAGCCCGCGTACCTGGCGCGCGCACCGTACGGCGTGTGGAAGGGCCTGCTGCGCGGCGAGCTGGATCCGGTCGAAGCGGTGCTGCGGCGACAGGTGAAGGTCGAGGGCGACGTGCAGCCGCTCATCGAGCGCGCGCGATTCAAGGGCATCATCGATCGGGTGCTGGGCCAGATTTCGACGACGTTCATCGACGAGGAGGGCAAATGAGTATCCTCAAGGACCTGCGCGGCCGCGCCATGGAGCTCGGCGGCAAGGCCGTGGGCAAGCTGCTCGAAGATCCCGCGCGCGCCGAGCGCGTGGCCGCGGCCGTGGGCGCCGTGCAGCACGGCAAGAAGCGCGTGGAGGCCGCCCAGGGCCAGGTGCTCAACGCCATGGGCTTCGCGCACGCCGGCGAGTACAAAGATCTGCGGCGGCGCATCTCGGCCGCGCGGCGCCAGGCCCAGGCCATCCTCGACAAGCTCGAGCGACTTGGTTGAGCTTGACGCACGCCGCTGAATCGGAGATGAATGCGCCGCATTTCGCGGGCGCTTAGCTCAGCGGTAGAGCACCGCCTTCACACGGCGGGGGTCGCAGGTTCGAAACCTGCAGCGCCCACCACGAAAGCAGGCCCCAGGTTCTCAGGATCTGGGGCCTTTTTTCTTGCCTAGACCCAACCCGCGCCGCCTGCGTTCCAAAGGCGCATGCGCCCTTCCACTTCAAGCCCCGGTTCGCTGCTGCTGCTGGTCACGCTGCTTGCGCCGCTCGCCGCGCACGCGGATGTGAAGCCCGTCGATGAGCGCGTCCAGCTCCGGGCGCAGCTCAAGCAGCACCGTGAAGAGCAGCTCTCGCGGCTCCAGGCCTACGCCGACGCGGGCGAGTTCCCGGTGAACCCCCGCGTCACGCCGAGCGCGCACCTCTTCCGCGACGCCAACGGTCACTACTGCGCCGTCGCCAACCTGGTGCATCGCGACGGCGAGGACGCGCTCGTCGCCGACGTGGTGAAGACCCGAAACGACCTGGTGGTCTCCGACGTCCACGACGGCCCGATGATGGCCTGGATCCTCAACTCCGGGCTGACCCAGGAGGAGCTCGCGCGCATCCAGGCGCCGGCGCCCTTCGTGGAGAAGCCGGCCGCCGTCGACCCGATGATCGCCAGCATCCGCGCGCACCTGAAGGAGGTCCGCGCCGAGCTCCTCCGCAACGAAGAGAAGAGCCTCGACCTCGCCGTGGACCGCCTCATGGCCAGCCATCGCCGGACCCAGGCCGCCGGCTGCTGAGCCGCGCTGGCGTCAAATGCCAACGCCGCTGGCGTGAAATGCCGCTCGACCCGCTGGTCTGACACGGCGGGTCGATTCGTCTGGCGCCATCTGCCAACACCTTGCGCCTGCAGCTCCCGAGAATCAGGACAAGTCGTCCACCTCCAACCTCGGGTGCTCAAATGAACAAGGCCGTCCACAAGCTCAACGCCGACCTCAGCCGTTACTCGAAGGCCCAGAAGGCGGAGAAGTCCGCCGAGGGCGCGCTCACCAAGGCGAAGACGTCCGAGCAGAACGCGCTCAAGTCCATCGCCACGCAGCGGCAGGCCATCGCCGACCAGTTCCAGAGCAACCCCACCATGGACGCGGCGACGATGCAGAAGCTGCTCGCCCGGGAGTTCGCGCTGGGCGAGAAGCAGGTCCAGGTCCAGGACGCCTTTGCCAAGACCTCGGCGAGCGACAAGGCCACCATCGCCAAGGACAAGAAGGCCATCGCCAGCGACAAGAAGACGGCCCTCAAGGACCTGAAGCCGGCCGAGTACCACCTCAGCCTCAAGGAGACGAACAAGGACCGCAAGGAGCTCGGCCTGAAGGCGCTGAAGGCGCCGCTCCGTCAGACGAACACCGGCGGCCAGAAGGTGGTGGACCTGGCCAAGAAGTACCTGGGCAAGTTCGAGTCGCAGCTGCAGCGCGAGGGCGTGACCCAGCCGTGCCCGACCAACGAGTCGTGCGCCAACTTCGTGACCTCGATGCTGCAGAAGGCCGGCGCGATCAACTTCCACACGCTTGCGGTGAGCACCCTGAACAGCGACCTGCGCGCCCGCGGCTGGCACGCGGTGAGCCTCAAGGACGCCAAGCCCGGCGACGTGTGGATCTGCAACGGCGCCCACGGCGAGTCGCACACCG